>NZ_JAPEMA010000002.1:600000-855510 GCF_026343185.1 Streptomyces sp. NBC_00091
CTCGCACGGTGTACTCGCGCCTCGGAAAGCCGCTCGGTGAGCAACTCGTATAAGGAGGACACATAATCCCGCTCCGATTCAAGCGCACGCACAGCGGGATCATTCATTTGCGACAACAGGGGGCTCCTTCGATTCGAGCCACACCATACGATCAAGGTTCCCTAAAAGGTAAGTCTTGACTTACTTGGTAAGCCATGGCTTTTGGGCTTGCCTCGGCTCTACCCCTACGGGGCCGGGAGTTCCGCGAAGTCGGCGACCAGGCCGCGGTGGTGGCCCGCGGTGCCCAGGGTGAGGGAGTCCGCCTTGGCGCGCTTGAGGTAGAGGTGGGCGGGGTGTTCCCAGGTCATGCCGATGCCGCCGTGGAGCTGGACGCACTCCTCGGCCGCGCGGACGGCGACCCCGGAGCAGTGGGCCTGGGCGACGGCGACCGTGAGCGGGGCGTCCGGGGCCCCGGTGGCCAGGGCGTCGGCGGCGGCGCGGGCCGCCGCCCGGGCGCCGGCCACCTCCAGCCACAGCTGTGCGAGGCGGTGCTTGAGGGCCTGGAAGGAGCCGACGGGACGGTTGAACTGGTGGCGGCCGCGTACGTGCGCGACGGTCTCGGTCAGGCACCATTCGGCGAGCCCGAGCTGCTCCGAGGCCAGCAGCCCGGCGCCGGACAGCAGGGCCCCGGCGATGGCCGCCCGCGCGGTGGCGGGGTCCGCGAGGCGGGTGCCGGGGGCTCCGTCGAGGGTGACGGTGGCGAGCGGCCGGGTCAGGTCCAGCGGGACCAGCGCGGTCAGCGCGGCGCGGTCCGCGGGGACGGCGTACAGCCCGGTGTCGGCCAGGACCAGCAGGACGTCGGCGGCCACCGCGTCCGCGACCGAGGTGACGGTGCCGCTCAGCACCCCGCCGCCGCTGTCGTGGGCCGGCGCCGGCAGGGGCGCGCCGGGGGCCAGAGTGAGGGGGAGGGCGGGGACGCAGATCCGCCGCCCGGCCGCGAGTTCTCCCACCAGGCCGGCGGCTTCGGCGTTGTCGCAGGCGACCGCGAGCAGGATCTCGGCCGCGAGCACGGAGCTCGTCAGGTACGGCACGGGTGCCACGGCGCGTCCCAGCTCCTCCAGGACGACGGCGGCCTCCCGGTGGCTCGCGCCCGCTCCGCCGAGCTTCTCGGGGACGAGCAGTCCGGCGGCGCCGATCCCGGTGGCCAGAGTGTGCCACAGGTCCGGGTCGTGGGGGCGGCCGCCCTCCGCGCGGGCGAGGACGCTCGCGGGGGCGCAGCGGTCGGCGAGCAAGGACCGTACGGCCGAGCGGAGTTCCTCCTCGGTGTCGGAGTAGAGCAGGTCGAAGGGGGCGCGGGAGTCGGCCGCCGGGCCGGGCTGCGCCACGCGTGCTGACTGTGCCGTCATCGGGAGAGGTCCTTCCAGGCGATGTCCTTGTCGTCGCGCGGCTCGGCGGGCAGTCCGAGGACGCGCTCGGCGACGATGTTGAGGAGGATCTCGCTGGTGCCGCCCTCGATGCTGTTGCCCTTGGCGCGCAGGTAGCGGTATCCGGCGTCGCGGCCGGTGAAGTCGACGATCTCGGGGCGGCGCAGGGTCCAGTCCTCGTACAGGAGGCCTTCCTCGCCGAGGAGTTCCACCTCCAGGCCGCTGATCTCCTGGTTGAGGCGGGCGAAGGTGAGCTTCATCCCGCTGCCCTCGGGGCCGGGCTGGCCGGCGGCGAGCTGCTGGCGCAGCCGCTCTCCGGTGAGGCGGGCCACTTCGGCCTGCACCCACAGGTCGAGCAGCCGCTGGTGCAGGGCGTGGGTGCGCAGGGCGGGCCGTTCGCGCCAGGCGGCGGCGACGGGGGCGATCATGCCTCCCTCGCGCGGGATCCGCATGCCGCCGATGGAGACGCGTTCGTTCATCAGGGTGGTGCGGGCGACGGCCCAGCCCTGGCCGACGGCGCCGAGCCGGTGGGCGTCGGGGATGCGGACGCCGGTGAGGAAGACCTCGTTGAACTCAGCCTCGCCGGTGATCTGGCGCAGGGGCCGGACCTCGACGCCGGGGGCGTGCATATCGCACAGGAAGTAGGTGATGCCCTGGTGTTTGGGCAGGGTGGGGTCGGTGCGGGCGATCAGGATGGCCCAGCGGGCGGTGTGGGCGCTGGAGGTCCACACCTTCTGGCCGTCGACCACCCATTCGCCCGCGGCCTCGTCCAGGACGGCGCGGGTGCCGAGGGCGGCGAGGTCGGAGCCGGCTCCGGGTTCGCTGAAGAGCTGGCACCAGACCTCCTCCCCCACCCACAGGGGGCGCAGGAAGCGGCGTTTCTGCTCCTCGGTGCCGTACGCGAGGATCGTGGGGGCGGCCATGCCGAGGCCGATGCCGATCCGGCGCGGGTCGTTGTCGGGGGCTCCGGCGGCCTCCAGTTCGGCGTCCACGACGGCCTGGAGGGAGCGGGGCGCGCCGAGTCCGCCGAGTCCCTGGGGGTAGTGGACCCAGGCGAGTCCGGCGTCGAAGCGGGCGCGCAGGAAGTCGGGGCGGGCGGTGGCGGCGGGCGGGTGCGCGGCGAGCAGGGCCCGGGTGCGGGTGCGAAGTTCCTCGGCGGTCGGGGCCGCGGCGGTGGGCGTCATCGGGCGGCTCCGTCCAGGGACGGTACGACGACCAGCCGGCCGGTGGTGGCGCCGTCGGCGAGGCGCTGGACGGCCTCGGCGGCCCCGGCGAGCGGGACCCGTTCGCTGACGAGGGGTTTGACCGCGCCCTCGGCGGCGAGGCGGCTGAGTTCGGTGTGGCAGGCGAGGACGGCGGCGGGGTCCTTGGCGGCGTACAGCCCCCAGTGCAGGCCGAGCACGGAGTAGTTCTTGACCAGGGCGTGGTTGAGGGCGGGGGCGGGGACGTTGCCGCTGGCGAAGCCGACGACGACGATGCGGCCCTCGAAGGCCACGCACTTCGCGGAGGCCGTGTAGGCGTCGCCGCCGACGGGGTCGTAGACCACGTCGGCGCCGCGTCCGCCGGTGAACTCCTTGACCCGGGCCGCGATCCCGCCCAGGTCCTCGGTGGTGCGGTCGATGACGAGGTCGCAGCCGAGGTCCTCGGCCGTACGGACCTTGGCCTTGCCGCCGACGACCCCGATGACGGTGGCCCCGGCGGCCTTGCCGAGCTGGACGGCGGCGCTGCCGACCCCGCCGGCCGCGGCGTGCACGAGCAGGGTCTCGCCGCGCTGCAGGCGGGCCCTGCGGTGGAGGCCGAACCAGCCGGTCTGGTAGCCGATGTGCAGGGCGGCCGCCTCGGCGTCGTCGAGGGCGCCGGGGGCGGGGAGCAGGGCGCGCGCGGGGGCGGTGACGTACTCGGCGAATCCGCCGTGGGGCAGGCTCGGGTTGGCGATGACGCGCCGGCCGTCCTCGGTGAGGCCGCAGATCTCGACGCCCGGGGTGAAGGGCAGGGGCGGGCGGATCTGGTACTGGCCGCGGACGAGGAGCGCGTCGGGGAAGTTGACGTTCGCCGCGAGTACCCGGAGCCTCACCTCGCCCTCGGCGGGAACCGGTTCGGGAACCTCTTCGAGGCTCATGGCCTCGCGGGGTTCACCGGTCGTGTGTACTCGCCATGCCTGCATCCGGGGCCTCCAGCCGCCGTCGAGGGACCACGCTCGGCGGCATACTAAGCGGTCGCTTGCCCCTTTGGGAACCCTTCGCTCCGGCCGGCGTCGAGGGCCGCGAGGGCATTGTCAGTGGCCTGAGGCAGGATCAGGACATGAGGATCTACGACTGGGAACCCTTCCTGCGCACCTGGAGCGCCGAGCGCGGCGCGGCGCGGCAGGCCGAGGACCCCTCGGAACAGCCCCTGGGCTGGCTGGGTTTCGACCCTGCCCCGGCGGAGCGGATCGCCGCGCTCGAAGCCCGGCTGGGCGCGGCGCTGCCTCCCTCCTACCGCTCGTTCCTGGAGGTCACCGACGGCTGGCGCTGGGCCGGGGAGTTCGTGGAGCTCCTCGCCCCGGCGGAGCGGGTGGGGCTGCTGCGGGAGCTGTCGGAGTTCCTGTACGAGAGCCTCAACGAGTGGGAAGAGGAGGATCTGGACGAGGACGATGACGAGGACGATGACGACGATGAGGACGACTCGGACGAGGAGGAGCCGTACGAGTCCGAGCGGTGGAAGCGGGCCGTCCAGATCTCCCTGGAGGGGGATCAGACCTGGCTCCTCCTCGACCCCGGTGACGTCAGCGCCGACGGCGAGTGGGCGGCGTACCGGTACTCCAGCTGGAGCGGGAACGGGCCTGAGCGGCACGAGTCCTTCGCCCACCTGATGTACGCGGAGTTCCAGAGCTTCCACGCCCTGCGCAAGCCCGAGGGCGAGACGCGGCGGCGCCTGGCCGCCCAGGTGGAGCAGGCCCGGGCGGACCTGCTGGCGGGGCGGGTCGCCGAGGCCGAGCGGGAGCTGGAGGACGCCCACGGGTTCAGGTACGGGCCGGCGGGCGTGCTCCTGTTCCAGATGCGGGCTCTGCGCGGGGAGCACTACATGCTGCCGGACGCCCGGGCCGAGCTCGCACAGGAGGACCCGCTGCGGGGGCACGCCGTCCTGCCCGTGCTCGCGGTGATCGCCGAGGGGGACACCCGGCCGTACAGGCCCGAGGACCAGGAACTCGACGAGTACCGGCAGCGCTACCGGGACGGCGTCCACCGGGCCTGGGCGGGCGAGGCCCTCGAGCGGGCCCGGGAGCTCGCGCGGTGGGGGGACCCGGAGGGGGCCTGGCGGGTGCTGGCCGAGGAGGCGCTGCCCGCCTGGCGGCCGGTCGGCGACAGCCATGTACTGCCGGTCGAGCTGATGGCGGACCCCTTCCTGAGACCCCTGGTCACGCCGGAGCGGGCGCGGCGGATCATGGCGACCCCGCGCCCGGGGACACCGGTGCCGGCGGGGCCCGCCGAGGCGGGCCCGCGGGACCCCGGCCCGCTGCTGGAGCCCGGGGCGGGCGCCACGGCCGTCCGCATCGGCTTCGTCCGTGACACGCACCCGCGCGAGCTGGCGCTGCGGCTCGGCGCGGATCCGGAGTCCCTGCGGCCGCCTTCGGTCGGCTTCGCACCGCCCTGGCACTCCGGCTACGCGGAGCCGGACCGCCGGGGCGTCCTGCACGTCGGGGCCGCGGAAGACGGGTGGAGCTTCGCCGTGGAGACCGGTACGAACCTGGTGGCGGCGGACGGGAGCCCGCTCCCCGGGGTCGTGCTGTGGCGGGAGTCGCCGTCCGACCCCGTCCAGTGCCGTTACGCCGACCGGGAGGGCCGGGTCGTCTGGTCGCTGACGACTCCCGCACAGGCCCCGTACGACCCCGAGGGTCTGCTGGAGCGCGGCGGGGCCGAGCCGGGGCTGCTCGACGCGGAACTGACCGCCGCCGGCCTGCTGCGCCCGGACGGCCGGGTGGCGGGCAGGGACCCGGGGCTCGTGCCGGCGGTCGCCCGGCACTTCGGGCTCCGGCTCCACCCGGGCACGGCCCGCCGCGAACTGCTGCCCGTGCTGCGCGTCCCGCGTAGGGTCGCGTCATGATCATCACACTCGCCGTGATCTACACGGAACAGCTCGAAGCCTGCCGCTCCTTCTACAGCGGCCTCGGCCTGACCCTGGTGCCCGAGCAGCACGGCAAGGGGCCGGCCCACTACGCCGCGACCCTGGCCGACGGCGCGGTGCTGGAGCTCTACCCCGCCGGGGCACGGCCGGCGACCGGCTACCTGCGCCTCGGCCTCGCCGTCCCGGCGGCCGCCGGTGAAGCCGCCGGCCGGCGTACCGCGACCGACCCCGACGGCCGGACGATCGACCTGACCACGACACCGGAGGAGACCACACCCCACGACTGAAACGGGGACGGCCGACGGGGCCCGGTCCGAAGACCCCGCCCGAGGGCGGCGAGCAAACCCCGTCGGCCAGCAGATTCCCCAGAGGAGAACAACCCCGATGATAGCGGCCGTTGGCCGGCGCCGGTCAGCGGGGGAAGACCTCGAACGGCACCGCCGGACGGCCGCCGAACCGGGCCGCCGCCTGCTGGACGTTGCCGGTCAGGAAGTTCCGTACGTACTCCTCGGGGTCCTGGTCGGTCAGCACCTCGATGTACGCCTTGTGCTCCAGCAGGGACTTCACGGAACGCTCCAGGCCGGGGCCGGCGTCGGCCGCGTGGGTGGGCGTGGAGGTGCCCGCCACCGCGACCCAGCGCACCCCGTTCCACGGCTCCAGGCCCTGCTCGGAGATGAGCTCGGGGAAGATCCAGCGGTTTCCCGCGTCGCCGGCGGCGTCCAGGGTGGCCCGGCCGACGGCCTGGTGGTCGGGGGTGTTCCAGTAGCCGCCACCGCCCGCTCCGCCCCAGGTCTCACGGTGGTTGAGGGTGATCACCAGCTCGGGGCGGTGGCGCCGGATGGCCGCCGCGATGTCCCGGCGCAGGGGGAGGCCGTACTCGATGACCCCGTCGCGGTGGTCGAGGAACTCCACGGTGGAGACCCCGACGACCGCCGCGCTCGCGCGCTGCTCGACCTCGCGCAGCGGGGCGCACTCCTGCGGGGCGATGGTGTCGATGCCCGCCTCGCCGCGCGTGGCGAGGACGTAGACGACCTCGCGGCCGCCGTCGGTCCAGTCGGCGATGGCCGCGGCGCAGCCGTACTCCAGGTCGTCGGGGTGGGCCACCACCGCGAGGGCACGCTGCCAGTCGGTGGGCATGGGCTGCAAGGGCGCCTGCTGCTCGGCTCGTTCGGTCATACGCCGCACAATAGGCGAATGCGCCCCGGTTCAGTGGTCGTTGACCAGGGTCAGGAGCCGGTCGAGGACGCGGGGGCCGCCGGCGCGGACGCCGTCGTGCTCGAACTCGTCCGTCACCCAGGTCCGCAGGCCCCGGATGGTGCGGGCCGTGTCCAGGGAGTGCGCGGTGTCCACGTACATGTCGTCGTGGTAGACGGCGGCGGCCACCGGTACCTCGTTGGCGGCGAGCCGCGCCGGGTCGTAGAGCGGCTGCCAGCCGGTCCGGGCGGCCAGTAGCTCGGCGGTCTCGCGCAGCGGGGCGAGGGCCGGGTCGGCGGTGAAGTGCCAGGGGTGGATGGTCTCGCCGGTGAAGAGGAGGGGCTCGTCGCCCGTCAGGGTCTTGGCGGCGTCGAAGCGCGGGTGGGCGGCGCGGACCCGTTCGGCGGCCCAGGCGGTGGGGGCCGCCGGGTCCTGGGCGTAGATCGCCTCGTGGAGCAGGGCGTAGAGGGGGTGTCCCGCGAAGGAGAGCCGGGCGTGGACGTTCTCCAGGAAGGCGTCGCCGAGAGCGGGTCCGGCGGCGGTGGGGACGAAGGCGTCCTCCAGGAGGTAGTGCAGCTCGTGGCTGCCGTCGCCGGAGCCGAGGAGCAGGCCGAGGGACTGGAAGGCCTCGGCGGTGAGCCGGTAGCCGCCCGGGAGTTCGGCGGGCCGCTCGGCGAGGTGGGCGGCGATGCGGCGGGCGCGCTCGACGTCCATCGGGTAGCGGGCGTAGTGGGCGAGGTTCTTGCGCTCGATACGGACGTACGCGGCCTCGTACACCTCCACCGCGGTGGCGTCGAGGGAGGGCAGCCCGCCGGTGATCAGGGCGGCGGTCAGGCCCTGGGGCGCGGTGGAGAGGTAGTGGGTGGCGCAGAACCCGCCGAAGCTCTGGCCGAGCACGGTCCAGGGGGCGCCGCCGGTCAGGGCGGGGCGGATGGCCTCGGCGTCGCGCACGATGGAGTCGGCGCGGAAGTGGGTGAGGTACGCGGCCTGTTCGGCGGGGGTTCCGCGCAGCGGCAGGGTCTGCCGGTTGGCGGGGGTGGAGCGGCCGGTCCCGCGCTGGTCGAGGAGCAGCACCCGGTACTCGGTGAGGGCCCGTTCCAGCCAGGCCTGCCGTCCGGTGAACCGCCGCGCCCCGAAGCCGGGGCCGCCCTCCAGGTACAGCAGCCAGGGCAGCCGCTCCGGGTCCTTGCCGCTCGCCACGGCCTCGCGCGCGTACAGCTCGATGCGCTCCCCGTCGGGGCGGTCGTGGTCGAGCGGCACGGTGAAGTGGTGGTCGGTCAGGACCACACCGGGCTGGCGGTAGCTGCGCTGGAGGGTCACGGACGGCCCCTGGGGTCTGGGTACGGATCCCCTCCCCCGCGCCTTCGCCGGATCGCGGCGGGGGACGGGGCCGGGGCTGACGTCCCGGCCGAGTCTAGTGCTGTGACCGTCCCTCCCGCCCCGGGCGGCCCGGGCTCCGCGGTGGCCCGGGCCGGTCGGGGCACAGGCTCAGAACTCGACGACCGAGCGGAGCACCTCGCCGCGTTCCATCCGGGCGAAGGCGTCCTCGACCCCGTCGAGCGGGATGGTCTCGGAGACGAAGGCGTCCAGGTCGAGCCGGCCCTGGAGGTAGAGGTCGATCAGGAGCGGGAAGTCGCGCTCGGGCAGGCAGTCCCCGTACCAGGAGGACTTCAGCGCGCCGCCGCGCCCGAAGACGTCCAGGAGCGGGAGTTCGAGCTTCATCTCCGGTGTCGGTACGCCGACCAGGACCACGGTGCCGGCCAGGTCGCGGGCGTAGAAGGCCTGCCGGTAGGTCTCGGGGCGGCCGACGGCCTCGATGACCACGTCCGCGCCGTTCCCGCCGGTCAGCTCCTGGACGGCCTTGACCACGTCCTGCGTTCGCCCGTTGACGGTGTGGGTGGCGCCGAGTCCGCGCGCCCACTCCAGCTTCCGGTCGTCCAGGTCCACCGCGATGATCCGCGAGGCTCCCGCCAGCCGGGCTCCCGCGACGGCCGCGTTGCCGACTCCCCCGCAGCCGATGACGGCCACCGAGTCGCCGCGCCCGACGTTCCCGGTGTTCAGGGCCGCGCCGAGGCCCGCCATCACCCCGCAGCCCAGCAGTCCGGCGGCGGCGGGCGAGGCGGCCGGGTCCACCTTGGTGCACTGTCCGGCGGCGACCAGGGTCTTCTCGGCGAAGGCCCCGATGCCCAGGGCCGGGGAGAGCGGGGTCCCGTCCTCCAGGGTCATGGGCTGGGTGGCGTTGTGCGTGGCGAAGCAGTACCAGGGGCGCCCGCGCCGGCAGGCCCGGCAGGTTCCGCACACCGCACGCCAGTTGAGGACCACGAAGTCGCCGGGGGCGACGGAGGTGACGTCGGGGCCGACGGACTCGACGATCCCGGCGGCCTCGTGGCCGAGGAGGAAGGGGAACTCGTCGTTGATGCCGCCCTCGCGGTAGTGCAGGTCGGTATGACAGACCCCGCAGGCCTGGACCTTGACGAGGGCTTCGCCGGGTCCCGGGTCGGGCACGAGGATCGTGGTCGTCTCCACCGGTGCGCCCTTGCTCCGCGCGATGACCCCTCGTACGCGATGTGTCACGTCGTACCCCGCTCTGTTCGGATCGGTCTGGATCATCGAACGTACACGGGCGCCGCCCGGTAAGGGAGTTGTGCGGGTACTTGTGTCACCCCCCGGCACCGGTTCCGGCCAGATCCGGCGGTACGGCCGCGCGCAGCGCCGCGGCGAAGGCCGCCACGGCGGGGTGGGCGGCGGCCCCGCTGCGGAAGGCCACCTTGGTGCGGCGTTCCATGTGCAGGCGGGTGAGGGCGATGCCGGGGTCCGGGGTCCGCGTCACCCCCAGCTGGGGTACGACGGCCACCCCCTGCCCGGCCGCGACCAGCGCGAGGACGGTGTCGAACTCGTCGACCTGGTGCCGGATCCGGGGGGTGAACCCGGCCGCCTGGCAGGCCCGTACGGTCATGGCGTGGCAGAGGGTGCCGGGGGTGGCGGTGATCCAGGGGGTGTCCTGGTGGGTACGCAGGACCGCGCCCTGGTCGGGGCCGGTCTCCCGCGGCGCGTCCGCGGGGGCGGCCAGGTACATCGCCTCCCCGTACAGCGGGCGGGTGGCCAGCCCGGGCTCCGGCGGGGCGGGGACGAAGTCGTACTCGTGGATCAGGGCCACGTCCAGGTCCCCGGCCCGCAGCGCGTGCGCGACCGCCGCCGGGTCGGTCTCGCAGACCATCGGCTCCAGGGCCGGGTGGCGCCGGGCCAGCCGGACCAGGGCCGCCGGGACGATGGCCCGGGTGGCGGTGGGGAAGGAGCCGACGCGCAGCACGCCGGCGAGGCCGCTGCGGGCCTCCGCGAGGTCGGCGTCGGCCTGTTCGAGGCGTTCCAGGACGGCCTCGGCGTGCCCGACGAGGTTCTGCGCGGCGGGGGTCAGGCGGACCCGGCGGCCGGTGCGTTCCAGCAGGGGCAGGCCGGCTTCGCGTTCGAGGACGGCGAGCTGCTGGGAGACGGCGGAGGGGCTGAAGGCGAGGGCCTCGGCCACGGCGGCGATGGTGCCGCGGCGGGCGAGTTCACGCAGGAGCCGCAGGCGGCGTACGTCGAGCATCGGCTCAGCTTACGGATGGGGTAAGAAACGCGAACTGGATTCGGCGCTCGGTCCGGGCGAAGATCATGTGCATGCGACAGGAAACGACACAAACCGCTCAATCGACTGAAACACCGCTTATCGACCTCGGCGGGATCCACGTCCCGCTCGTCACCCCCTTCACACGCGGCGGGGACGTCGCCGCCGAGGCGCTGGAGGCCCTCGCCCACGAGGTGCTCGACGCGGGCGCCGCCGGGATCGCGGCCCTCGGCACCACGGCCGAGGCGGCCACCCTCGAGGAGGAGGAGCGCGACCTGGTCACCGAGGTCTGCGCCCGGGTCTGCGGGGAGCGGGGCGCGCTGCTCACGGTGGGGGCGGGGGCGAGCGGGACGCGGGCGAGCGAGGCGGCCCTGGCCCGGCTGGCGCGGTGGCCGCAGGCCCGGGCGGCGCTGGTGACTGTACCGTCGTTCGTACGGCCCTCGGCCGCGGGCGTGCTGGCGCATTTCACGAGGCTGGCGGAGGTGAGCCCGCTGCCGCTGATTATCTATCACATCCCGTACCGGACTGGGCAGCCGCTGGACGCGGCCGCGCTGCGGGCGCTGGGCTCGCTCGCCGGGGTGGCCGGGGTCAAGTACGCGGCCGGCGGGATCGACGGGGAGACGGTGGCGCTGCTGGGTGAGCTGCCGGACGGTTTCTCCGTGCTGGCCGGGGACGACGCGTACGTGTCGCCGATGCTGGCGCTCGGCGCGACGGGCGCCGTCCTGGCCTCGGCCCATCTGGCGACGGAGCGGTTCGTGGAGCTCGCGGAGGCCTGGCGGGCCGGCGAGGTCGAGAACGCCCGGGCGCTGGGGCACGCGCTGGCGAGGCTCTCGGCGGCGGCCTTCGCGGAGCCGAACCCGGCGGTGACCAAGGGCGTGCTGCACGCGCAGGGCCGGATCCCCACCCCTGACGTACGCCTGCCCATGCTGCCCGCGTCCCGGCCGGCGGTGGAGGCCGCCCTGGCGGAGCTGGCCGCGCTCTGAGGCGCGGGGGCCACACCGACAGGAATGCCCGTTATGCGCGATTCGGCACTCTCGTACCGGTCGCCCGAATCGGCAGCATCGGGGCGCGAATTGGCCGTATTGCGCGAGGGGGCCCTAAACCCGCCGCTCCCGTGATGTGAGTCACGCGGCCCCGGTCAACATCAATTCACCCGGAACGGCTGATTCCCTTTTCCCGGAAAGGAAATCGGCCTTTTCCGGATCTACCCCTCATGGTCATTTACCGGGCGACGGGCGGGAAGTCGATCTCCGGTGGTAATTCGTGTCTTGTTCCCGCCCGGCGCACTCGCCTACGGTCACCCTCATTCCCGGCGGCCGAATGCCGAATCCGGCCGCCGCCGGGGCTCTCCCGTACCCGCACGTGAGGAACAGCGCCATGCCCGGACTGGGTAAGCACCGTCGGCCGAAGCAGCACCGGATCGCCCGCAAGCTGGCCGTCGCCGGCACGGGTGGAGCGGCCCTCGCCCTCCCGCTGATCAGCGCGACCACGGCCGGCGCGCAGCCGGCCCCGGCGTCCGTCGCCAAGGCCGCCGTGGAGCAGACCGCGGTGGAGAAGGCTGGCGTGGAGAAGGCGGCCGTGGAAAAGGCGGCCCTCCCGGTCACCTATTCCGTGGTCGGCGGCGACACCCTTTCGAAGATCGCGGCCGAGCATTCCGTGAGCGGCGGCTGGCAGGCGCTCTACGCGGCCAACCGCACCGCCATCGGCGCCGACCCCTCGGTGATCCGCCCCGGGCTCAGGCTGAGCATCGGCGCGGCGGCGAAGGCGGCCGCGGCGAAGGCGAAGGCCGTTGCCGCGAAGCCCGCCGCCAAACCGGCGACCACGTACGCGAACAACCTCGACGGCTGGATCCGACAGTCGCTGGACGTCATGGCGAAGCACGGAATCCCCGGCAGCTACAACGGAATTCACCGCAACGTGATGCGGGAGTCCTCGGGCAACCCCCTCGCCATCAACAACTGGGACATCAACGCCCAGAACGGCATCCCCTCCAAGGGGCTGCTCCAGGTCATCGACCCGACCTTCCGCGCCTACCACGTGCCCGGCACGTCCACGGACTCCTACGACCCGGTCGCGAACATCACTGCGGCCTGCAACTACGCCGCCGCCCGCTACGGCTCGATCGACAACGTCAACGGCCCGTACTGACCGGACCGACCGGACCGGCCGGACCGACCGTGGAGGCCTGCGCGCCGACGTACTTGGTGTAGGCCTCGGTCAGCTCGGTCACGTCCACGGACCAGTGCACCACCGCGTCCGGCCCGGCGTCCGTGTACTCACGGACCAGGTCGAGCACGGCACGGCTCAACCGGGCCCTGACCTCCTCGGTCCGGCCCGGCAGCAGGGCCAGGTCCACGTGCACGACGGCGTGTTCCGGCGCGCCGTCGGCGACGAAGGTCTCCTCGACCCGGCGGAAGCGGGTCTTGCAGGTCTCGACGGAGACATCGACCGCCTCCGCGGTCAGCGCGTGCAGCGCGAGCGCGAAGCCGCGCCGGTCGAAGCGGTCGGACAGGGAAGCGGAGAAGTCGACGGTGATCTGCGGCATCGGGCACGCTCCGGGCTCGGGGTCTGATCCTTTTGCCCGCCAGTCTCCTCCACCCCTTCCGGACCGTCAGAGCCGGCCCCGGCGGCGCCGCAGCGCGCGGACGAGGGTGCCCACGGGGGCGGCCAGGCCGTAGCCGACGTCCTTGCGCAGGGCGCCGGTACCGGCCTTCTCCACCGCGGCCAGCTGGTGTCCCATCAGCTCCGTCATGGCGGCGACCACCGGGCGCAGTCCGGGTTCGGTGAGGTCGAGGATGCCGTCGACGGCGGCGAGGGCGGTGCGGGCGCGCCGGCATTCGGCGGCGAGGAGGCCGCGGACGGCCGGGGTGTCGCGGGCCTGCTCGAGGTCGGCGCGGGTGACGGAGTGCTCGGCGAGCCGGGAGCGCGGCAGGCAGAGCCGCCCGTCGGCGAGGTCCCCGGAGAGGTCGGCGAGGAAGTCGACCCGCTGGGCGGCGTCCACGAAGGCGCGCCAGCCGGCGGCCTGCCGGGCGTCGGGGCCGCCCTGGTACTGGAGGCCGGTGAAGGCCAGCACCCCGGGCCAGGCGTAGGCGTCGAGGTAGGCCTGGAAGTCCTCCTCGGCGGCGAACCCGTCGAAGCCGGCCTCGGCGGTGGCGGCGCCTTCGAGGAAGCGGCCGACCCAGTGGGCCGGCAGGCCCCGGGTTCGGACGGCGTGGGCGTACGCGCGCAGCAGCGGGTCGGGGCTGTCGCCGGTCTCCAGGGCCGTCTCCACCCGTCCGGCCAGCTCGGCGAGGCCGGCGGCCCGTTGGCCCGGGGTGCCGGTCTCGGCCACGTCGTCGACCAGGTTCATGAAGGCCAGGCCCGCCGCGAGCCAGGGCACCAGCGGCGGGGCGGCCAGCAGGCGCAGGGTGACGTAGGGGGCCGCTTCCCGGCGCAGGACCCGGCGGGCCGCGTGGGTGTAGTCGTCCCGCAGCCGGGGGGCGGATATCCCGGCCTGGGTGAGGGTGCTGCGCCAGCTGGGCATGGTGGGCCGTGCTCCTCGAACCGTGTCTGCCGTACGTGCGTACGGATACACGATGTCAGGAGCGGTAGACCTTCTTCACGTTGCCCTGGGTGTCGGCGTACACGTAGCCGCCCCGCCCGTACTCGTCGCTGAGGTAGGGCCGCATGGAGGCGCTCTGGTCGAAGAGCCAGGGCTCGACGATGACGTAACGGGAGGTCGGCTTGGCCACGCCCAGTTCCTGCTGGGCCCGGTCGAGGAGGCCGGGCAGGGCGTCCCAGTTCACGCTCGCCATGTCGATCAGCGGCTCGTCCTCCTCGACCGTCCCGCCGGGGCCGGTGCGGGAGGCCCGGCCGTCGCGGTATTCGTAGCGGTCGTAGGTCGTGGCCCCGGGGGCGGTGGGGACGGAGGCCAGCACGTACCCCTCGTAGACGGTCATCTCCACGAAGGTGGTGGTGCCGGTCTGCTGCTTGAACGCGGCGAGCACGGTACGGATCTGGTCGGGCGTGAGGAGACTGCCCCTGGCCGCGACGAGGGCGGGACCGGTCCTCGGCGTGGCCGTACCGGGCTTCGGCGTGGCCGACTGCCCCGTACCGGGCGTCCGGCCGGCGGTGGCGGTCCTGCCGGGGGTGGTGGAGCCGCCCTTCGCGTCGGCGCCGGAGGACCGGCCGTCGGGCAGTGCCTTGACGATCCCGATCGTGCCGCCGACGAGGGCCACCGTGAGGAGGCCGCCGATCAGCGCGGCGCGGGGGCCCCGCGAGGGCGCCGGGGGGACGGGCGCGGTGACCGCGTACGCGGAGCCGCCCCCGGGGGTGAAGGGCCGGGCGTCCGACGCCGTGGGCGGCGGCCCGTACTGCCCTGCGCCCGCGACCGCGCCCGGCACCGCGACCGGCGACGCGCCGCCGGCGAGAGCGGTGCTCGCACCCCGGAGCAGCGCTTCCAGCGCCGCGCCGTCGGGCCGCGCCGCGGGATCCCGTACGAGCAGCCGTTCCAGTACGGGCCCCAGCGGGCCGGAGCGCACCGGCGCCGGGATCGGCTCGTCGAGGACGGCGACCACGGTCGCCAGGCTGGTGGCCCGGCGCAGCGGGTGCGTCCCCTCGGCGGCCACGTACAGCATCATGCCGAGCGACCACAGGTCGGAGGCCGCCAGCCCCTCCTCGCCCCGGACCCGCTCGGGCGCGATGTACTCGGGCGAGCCGATCAGCACCCCGGTGGAGGTGAGGGCGGTCGACCCGTGCAGGGCGGCGATGCCGAAGTCGGTCAGTACGGCCGCCCCGTCGGGCCGCAGCAGGACGTTGGCCGGTTTCACGTCCCGGTGGAGCACCCCTTCGGCGTGTGCGGCCCGCAGCGCCGACAGGACGTCGAGCCCGAGCCGCACCACGTCCGCCAGCGCCATCGGTCCGGCGGCCAGCCGGTCGTGCAGGGAGCCGCCCTTGAGCAGCTCCATGACGATCCACGGGTGGCCGTCCGTCCCGGGCGCGGGCTCGACGATGTGGTGGATCGTCACCACGTTCGGGTGGGCGAGGCGGGCCAGGGCCCGTGCCTCGCGCACGGCCCGTTCGCGCAGCTGGACGGCGAGGTCCGGCTGGGCGGCGGCGGTGGCGGGGTCCGGCGGGCGCACCTCCTTGAGGGCGACCTCGCGGTGCAGTGCGATGTCGCGGGCGCGCCACACCGTCCCCATGCCTCCGGCGCCCAGCGGGCCGATCAGTTCGAAGCGGCCGTCGACCAGCCGTCTGCCGGCCTCACTCGTGTCCATGGGCGCACATCGTAGGGGGCACCACCGTCAGCAGCGGAGGCGGTCCTCCGTCACGGTGCCCTGCGCGGTGGACACCGTACGGTCGTAGCAGCCGCCGCCGGTCTGCGCCCCGTACAGCCGGAAGCGTTCGGTGGTGGCGGCGACCGCGTGCCGCTGGTCGCGCGGGACGTTCGCCGTGTACGAGGCGTCGCCCGTGTACCGGTGGTCCAGGTGGGAGCGGCCGCTCTCGCGGCCGCCGCGCAGGGTGACGGTGTCGGCCAGGTCGCCGAGGGACAGGACGGTGCGCAGCCGGTCCCCGGCGCCGAGGGTGGTCGCGCCGTCCATCGTGTACGCGCGGGCCGTGCGGGTGGTGGTGGCGCCCCGGGTGACGCTCTCCTCGTCGCTCCAGGCGGCGGTGAGGGCGTCCCGGTCCTCCCCGTCGGTCCAGCGGTGCGCGGAGGTGTGGGACACGGCCCGGGTGACGGTGGTGGTGACCCGGCCGTGGGAGGTGTCGAGGTGCCCGGCGACGGTGAGCCGGTGGCCGCCGTCGGTGTCCAGGCGGTGTTCGCCGCCGGGGGCGGCGGGGGTCCACCGGGAGGAGCCGGTGGGGGCGCCCTCCTCGTGGCGGGTCAGGGCTCCGGTGACGACCTGGCGGCCGTGGTCCTGCCAGAGCAGCAGGTTCGCCGGGGTGCTCCAGCCGGCCTGACCGGCCGGCACTCCGGCGACGCCGACCTCGACGCGGTGCGGGCGGCCGTCGTTGAGCAGGGCGGCGTAGGGGGTGAGGTCGTAGACGACCGGCTGGACGTCGAAGGCGCGCGGGCCGGGGGTGACGTACCAGAGGAAGGGGTTGGACCAGCCGCCGGTCCACACCGTCGGGAAGGGCGCGGCGAGGCCGGCGAGCTGTCCGTCGACGGAGATCCGGACCTCGCGGTAGGGGCCGTCGGCGGCCTTGCAGGAGTAGGGGGCCGCCTCGGGGACGGTCATGTACCAGTACTCCTCGCAGCCGCCGCCGGAGCCGGTGGCGTACACCTCGGCGAGGATCCGCTCGGTGTTGCGGGGGGTGGTGACGGCGGGGGTGGTCAGGGGCAGGACCTTGTCGGGGGTGTCGGGGGCCGGGGTGTGCCGGTCGGCGGCGTAGAGGGTCAGGGTCACCTTGACGTCGATGACTCCGGTGTAGGTGTCGTTGACGACGTTGCCGATCAGCATCTCGACGGGCTGCGGGCGGCTGAGGACGTCGCGGTAGTGGGTGACGTCCTTCTCGACGGACCAGGCGATGCCGTCGGGCGAGGGCTGCGGGGTGGAGGTGCGCAGGATCTCGACGCCGCCGAGGGTGAGGTTGCCGAGGCGGTCGTACTGGCGTCCCTTGACCGTGCCGTCGAGGCGCAGCACGGCCTTGGCCCAGTCGGAGCGGCCGCATCCGGTGGGCGGGGTGTAGTTCCCGCGGTAGGGGGTGAAGTCGCGGAACCGGGCCTCGGCCAGGGTCACCCGGCAGGACCGGGTCGCGGGGTGCTCGACGGGCGGGGCGGCGGTGAGGGGGTCGTGCCAGTCGGTGCCGAACTCGGCGGGCGGGGTGGGCCCGGCGGCGGCCGCGGGTCCGGCCAGGGCTCCGGCGGCGAGGGTGAGCGCGCCGAGCAGGCCCATGATCCTGTGTCGTCTCATGGGCCCGCAGTGAAACCCGTCCCGCCCGGCCGCCGCCAGGGCCCGTGGTGCGGGGGTGGCGGAAAACCGACGGTGTCAGTGCCCGGCGGGCAGCACCACGACCCCGTCGTCGTCCACGTACACGGTGTCCCCCGGTCGGAAGGTGACCCCGCCGATGGTGACGGGCTCGTCGACGGCGCCCTCGCCGGTCTTGCCGCTCTTGCGGGGGCAGGTGCCCAGCGCCTGGACGCCGAGGTCGAGGCCGCCGAGGGCGACGCTGTCGCGGACCGCGCCGTTGACGACCACCCCGGCCCAGCCGGAGCGTACGGCCGCGCCGGCGATGAGGTCGCCGAGCAGGGCGGTGCGCAGCGACCCGCCGCCGTCCACGACGAGGACGGCGCCTTCGCCGGGGGTGTGGAGGAGTTCGCGCAGCAGGGCGTTGTCCTCGTGGCAGCGCACGGTGCGCACGGGCCCGGCGTACATCCGCCGGCCGCCGATCCGGCGGAACTGGGTGGCGCAGATGCCGAGTCCGTCGCCGTGTTCGTCGTACAGGTCGGCGGTGGGGACGGGGGTGACGCTCATGGGGTTCGGGGCTCCTCGCATCTCGTACGTCGCGCCGTGCGGGCTCAGCCTAGGGGCTCGACGGGACGGGAGCCGGCGGTGCTCAGTCGCGGGAGTTGCCGAAGAGGAGGCGGTAGCCGATGAGCAGGACGAGGGAGCCCGCGATGGCGGAGCCCCAGGTGGCGAGGTCGAAGAACTGGGCCTGGATCGGGCGGTCCAGGAAGGTGGCGGAGAGCCAGCCGCCGATGAAGGCGCCGGCGACGCCTATGAGGGTGGTGCCGATGAAGCCGCCGGGGTCCCGGCCGGGGAGCAGGACCTTGGCGATGCCTCCGGCCAGCAGGCCCAGGATGATCCAGCCGATGATGCCCATGCCGTTCACTCCGCTCGTCGGGTACGTCTCTCACCTGGGAGGACGTCGACGGCGGCGAAACGGTTCTCGCGGGGCCCGCGGCCGTCACGCCGTCAGCTGGCCGGCCGGTACGGGGCCCCGGTCGGCGGCCGGGGCGGTGGGCGCGGTACGGGTCAGCAGCAGCACCCCGCGCGTGGCCGCGAGCGCTCCGGCCGCGGCGAGCAGGATCCCCAGCGCCCCGCCCTGGAGGCGTTCGCCGAGCAGGACCATGCCGATGGCGGCCGCGGCGAGCGGGTTGGCCAGGTTGACCACGGCGAGCGGGGCGCCGAGGCCGCCCCGGTAGGCCCGCTGCGAGAGCAGCATCCCGCCGACGGCGAAGACCACCACGAGCAGGGCCACGGTGACCACCCGGCCGCTGAGCAGGGCGCCGCCCCGGCCGCCCGCCACGGCCACGGTCTGGGTCAGGGCGGAGGCGACGGCGGAGGCCAGCCCGGAGGCGGTGGCGTGGCGCAGCCCCGAGCGCGGGTCCTTGCGCGCGGTGAGCAGGAGGATCACGGCGACGGTGGCCGCGGAGACGGTGAGGGCCTCGCCCAGGGTGAGGGTGTCGTCGGGGGCCGGGCCGGAGGCGGGGAGCAGCAGCAGGCCGAGCCCGGCGACGGTGGCCAGGGTGCCCCGCCACTCGGTGGCGGCGACCCGCCGGCCGGCCCCGCGCGCCCCCAGCGGGACGGCGGCCACCAGGGTGAGCGCGCCGAGGGGCTGGACCAGGGTGAGCGGGCCGTAGCGCAGCGCGGCGGCGTGCAGCAGCGCTGCGGCGGCGTTCAGCCCGGCCGCCCACCACCAGGCGCTGTTGCCGAGCAGGGCCGCGGCGGTGCGGGCGACGGCCCGGCGGGCGAGGCGCTCCTGGGCGACGGCGGCGGCGGCGTAGGTGACGGCGGAGGCGAGGCAGAGCGCGACGGCGAGCGCGGTGGCGTTCACCGGCCGGCCCCCGCGGAGGGGGAGCCCGGCAGGGCCGCGCCGGAGGCGGAGCCGGGTACGGGCGGGTCCGCGGCGGGGGCGGGACCCCGTACGGCCGCCGGGTCGGCGTCGGACTCCGCCGCCTGGCGGGGGCGCGGCAGGCCGCCCGCCGTCGGCGCGGCGGGGGCCGGGCCGGCGGGGCGCGGGCGCGGGATCAGCAGGAGGGCCGCGCCCAGCAGCAGGGTGGCCACGATCGCGTCGACCCAGTAGTGGTTGGCGGTGCCCACGACCACCAGCAGCGTGACGAGGGGGTGCAGCAGCCACAGGGCGCGCCACCGGGACCGGGTCGCGGCGATCATCCCGAGGGCCAGCATCAGCGCCCAGCCGAAGTGCAGCGAGGGCATGGCGGCGAACTGGTTGGCCATGGTGTCGGCGGCCGGGGCGGCCCGGTAGACGGTGGGCCCGTAGACCTGCCCGGTGTCCACCAGCCGCGCGGCGTCGAGCATCCGCGGCGGTGCGAGGGGGAAGGTGAGGTGCAGGACGAGCGCGGCGCCGGTGAGGACGGCGAGCACCCTGCGGGTCCACAGGTAGTGCCGGGGGCGGCGCAGGTACAGCCAGACGAGGAACAGGGCGGTCGCCGGGAAGTGCACGGCCGCGTAGTAGGTGTTCGCGGTGTGGACGACGGCGTCCGAGTGGAGCAGCAGCCGCTGGACGGCGCCCTCGCCGGGCAGGTGCAGGGCGCGCTCGGCGTCCCACACCCGGGCGGCGTTGCGGAAGGCCTCTTCGGTGCGGTCCGTCGAGAGCATCCGGCCGGCCTTGTAGACGGCGAAGAGGCCCACGACGAGCAGCAGCTCGCGTATGAGCCGGCGGCGCGCGCCGCTCTTCCCGGCGGGTGGCCGGTCGGGCGTGCCAGGTGCGGTGTGCGCGGTGGAGGTCATCCCCCGGTCTCACTTCTTTCGGTTTCCTGTTCGACACGCCAGTGTATCGATACACGAGCGTATCGATACGCTGGTGTCCCGATAAGCTCCGATGGCCTTACACTCGGAGCACGGACCAGCCCCTGGAATCCGCGAGGAGAACCGCACCCCATGACGTCGACGCCGCAGGTCACCGCGCGGCGCTCCAAGATCACCCCGGAGCGCGAGCAGGAGTTCTACGACGTCGTCCTGGACCAGCTGCGCGAGCACGGGTACGAGGCCCTCACCATGGAGGGCGTGGCCGCCCGGGCCTGCTGCGGGAAGTCCACGCTCTACCGGCAGTGGAAGACCAAGCCCCAGCTCGTCGCCGCCGCCCTGCGCGCGAGCCGCGCCAGCCGCGGTGAGCGGACCCTGGCGGGCGTGGACACCGGGACCCTGGCGGGCGACCTGCGCGAGGCGGCCCGGATCGCGGCCGGCACCTCCGGTCGCGACACCCGGCTCACCCAGGCACTGGGCGTCGCCGTGCTCAGCGACGAGGCGCTCCAGAGTGCGCTGCGCGAGGCACTGGTGGAGCCCGAGCTGGCGGCCTTCGACGCGATCGTGGAGCGGGCCGTGGCGCGGGGCGAGATCGCCGCGCACCACCCGGCCGTGGAGTTCCTGCCGGCGCAGCTGATGGGCGTCCTGCGGATCCGGCTGGTGCTGGAGGGGCGGTACGCGGACGCCGACTACCTGGTCAGGTTCGTCGACGCGGCGCTGCTGCCCGCGCTGGGCATCGCCCCGCAGGACCCCTGACCCCCTGAACCGGTGGGCCGCCGTTCACGATGACCGGACGGCGACCTGCTCGCGCTGCCTCGTGGGGACGGCGGCAGCGCGCCACCCGGACGGGGCGGCGGCCACTTTTTTGAGCAGAGTGACCGCCGCCCCGTCCGTACGGATCCCCGCGCGCGGGATCAGCCGTGCGGGGCGCCCATGACCCGGGCGAACTCCTGCGGGTCCGTCTCGAAGCCGCGCATCCGCGCGTCCAGCGTCCAGCCGCCCGAGGCGTCGCGGAGGAACTCGGCGACGGTGGCCGCCGAGGCCCCGGCGAGCTCCGCGAAGTCGGTGGTGGCGAGGTCGGTCCAGCCCTCGCGGATCCGCAGCCCGGTCCCGGCGACGGCGGCGAAGGTCTTGCGGCCGGGCTCCCCCGCCGGCCCCGGGTCCTGGATGACCACGCCGACCACGACACGGCCCAGCTCGGGCGCCAGCCGGTCCAGTTCGAGGGTCATCACCTCGTCGAAGCCGAACCCCTGCCCGGTGCGGCTGTCCCGGCCCAGGGCGATCGTGCCGTCGGGGGCGCGGCTGCCGAAGTGGACGAGGTAGACGGGCTCCCCGTACGGGTCGGAGGCGCCGTACACGGCGGCGACGATGTCCAGGTCGTTCGCGGGGGTGCCCGCGGGGCTGGGGTCCCAGCGCAGCGCTATCTCCACCTTGGCCAGGCTCTTGCGTACTCCGCTCACCGAACTCCCCCTCCGCTTGGCCCGTTCGGCCGTGATGCCCGGCCGCCATGCTGTCACGTGCGCGTGACCACCGGGCGAACCACCGTACACAACCAGCCAGTTCCGCTTGCCCGTCAGGCCGCCGGGCCTCAGGCTGTCGGGGGCTTCAGGCCGTCGCGGGCCTCAGGGCGTCGGGCCGATGCGTACGGTCTCCACCCACGCCGGAGGCTGCGGCGCGTCCGCCCCGATCAGCGCGGCGATCACCCGGCAGGACGGGGACCGCTCCGGCCACGGGGTGTACCCGTCGGTCAGGACGACGACCACGCCCGGCCGGTCGGGCACGGCCAGCGCGGCCGCGATGCCCACGCGCATGTCGGTGCCGCCGCCCCCGGCCAGGGTCACCTGCCCGGCGGCGGTCACCCGGGTCACGGCGTGCACGTCGGCGTCGCAGGCCAGGACCGCGACCCGGTTGCCCCCTACGCCCACCTCGCGCAGCACTCCGGTGACCTCGGCGAGGGCCGCGGCGAGTTCCGCGTCGCCCATGGAACCCGAGGTGTCGATCACGATCGCGACCCGGGGCAGCGGCCGGCGAAGGCTGGGCAGCACCACGCGGCCGCCCAGCGCGGGGGTGCGGCGCGAGGGCCGCCGGTACGTGTAGTCCACCGCGCCCGCGGCCCAGGCGGCGGCCTCCCGTACCGCCCCCGACAGTGCGCGGCGCCAGTCGACGACGGGCTCCAGCACCTGCGCCGCCCAGCGCTCCCACCCGCCGGGGAGGCTGCCCCGGCCCCGGCCGCGCTGGTGGGCGCGCATGGCCTGGGCGCTCGTCCGGCGCAGGGCCTGCGCCTCCACGGGGCCGATCCGGGCGGGGCCGTCGCCGTCGCCGGGCTCCCAGGGCGCCCGGACCCCGTGCGCGCCCGAACCGCAGTCCACGCCGTGCGGGGGCGTGGGCGGGATGGCGGACAGGTAGCCCTCGAACAGCCCGCCCGCGGCGAGGCCGAACAGGCCCGGTTCCATGCGGCCCGCCGGCAGCTCCAGCCCGTCGGCGAGGAGGTCGTCGTTGATCTCGCAGTCCTGGGCGATGTTGATCCGGACCGGATCGCGCTGGTCGGCGGCCGGAAGCCGGTCGGCGCGGCCGTGGTGGTCGCGCAGCAGGTGGGCCACCTCGTGGATCCACACGCCGGCCAGCTCGGGGACGGGGGTGCGCTCCACGAACCCGGGCGAGACGTAGCAGCGCCAGTGCCGGTCGACGCCCATGGTCCGCACCCCCGCCGGGCCCGGCGAGGGGACGACCGTCAGCGCGTACAGGGCCGAGGCCAGGTAGGGCCGGGCCTCGGCCGCCGCGTAGCGGGCGGCGAGCAGCTTGGCCCGGTCGAGCGGGAGGTCTTCCGGCACGGCGCCCGCCCCGTCAGCGGGCGCCGGGCAGGGCCCCGGCCAGCTGGAGCAGTTCCACGAAGGCGTCGATCCCGGCGGGCACCGGCCAGGACGGGTCCCGCATCGCGGCGAGGTCGGCGGCGGCCCGCGCGGCCACGTCGGGCACGCCCGCGTCGACGGCCTTGGCGAGCACCGTCCAGCCGGCCTCCCAGCGGGGGCGGGTGAGTTCGCTCTGCACGGCGGCCACGACCGCGATGAGGAAGGCCAGCTGGCGGTCGCCTCGCTCGGGCAGGGCGAAGGCCTCCGGGTCGGCCAGCACCCGCTCCGGGTCGGGCAGGTCGAGGTTCTCCAGGTAGGTCAGCAGTTCCAGGCCCGCGCCGTCCCCGACGGCTCCGGTGAGCGCGGCGGACAGCGCCTCCCGGCCCGCGCCGGCCGCGTACCCGGTGGCCAGCAGGCGCAGGGCCATCTCCCAGGTGCGCGGGGAGGGCCAGGCCCGGCCGCGGGCGTCGGCGTCGTTCGGCATGTGGTGGACCAGGCCGGGGCGGGCGGTGAGGAAGCCGGACACCGCTCCCCGGGCGCGGGCCGCCGCCCCGGCGGCCCGGGCGGGGTCGACCACGGGCAGGGCCGTCTCGGGCCAGATTCCGGCCATGCCGCGTGCGACGGTGCGCGGGTCGTGCGTCCAGTCCAGGTGGACGAACCGGTTGGCGAGCGGCGCGCTGAGGTGCCAGCCGTCGGCCGCGCTGGCGGGCGGGTTGGCCGCCGCGACGATCCGTACGGAGGCGGGCAGTTCCAGGCTGCCGACCCGGCGTTCGAGGACCACGCGCAGCAGGGCGGCCTGCACGGCGGGCGGGGCGGAGGACAGCTCGTCGAAGAACAGCAGTCCGTGTCCGGTGCGGGCCAGGCGTACCGCCCAGTCCGGCGGGGCCATCGGGACGCCGGTGGTGGCCGGGTCGTCGCCGACGATGGGCAGCCCGGCGAAGTCCGAGGGCTCGTGGACGCTGGCGACGACGGTCTCCAGTCCCACTCCGAGGCAGGCCGCGAGCCGCTCCATGCCGGCGGACTTGCCGATCCCGGGCTCACCCCACAGCAGTACGGGCTGATTGGCCGTCACTGCCAGGGCGAGGGCCTCCAGTTGGTGGTTGGCGGCGGGCTCGGTGCGGGTGAGGTCCAGCCGGGCGCCCAGGGCGTCGGCGGCGGCCAGGGCGGACATAGGGGCGGGACGCTGTCGTGCGGTGGTCACTCGTGCGCTCCCCCGTCGTCGCCGACGGCCGCGTCACCGACGGCCGCGTCACCGACGGCCGCGTAGCCGTCGTCGTCGTAGTCCTCGTCGTCGTCGCCCCACTCCTCGCGCTCGTCCATGAAGTCCTCGTAGGACTCGGATCCGATGCCGGGGTGCCTCTCCTCCACCAGCTCGCGCAGGAAGGCCAGGTCGTCGCGCTTGTAGCGGCGGATCACCTGGGCCAGCGACAGGTCCATGTCGTCGATCCCGTCGGTGCGGGCGCCGGCCGCGAGGAGGGCCCGGACCAGGGCGGCGGTTCCGCCGTTCTGGACGGCGCTCTGCAGCGGGGTGCGCCGGGACTGGTCCTCGTCCTCCAGGCCGAGTCCGGCCGCGAGCAGCCTGGGCAGCAGTTCCTCGTGGGGCAGGAAGGGCAGCAGGTGCAGCAGGCCCTGGCCCCGGGCGTCCCGGACACGGGGATCGAGGCCCGCGTCGAGGAGCGCGAGCACCCCGGGGGCGTCGCCGTGCAGCGCGCGCTGGAACAGCTCGCGCCGCTCGCCTCGCAGGGCGCGCGGGAGCCGGCCCTGCCCCGAGGTCCAGGCGTCGCGCGCGGCGAAGCAGCCGGCGACGGCTCCGCCGAAGGCCCGCATGGCGCGCTCGCGCTGCTGCTCCCCGGCGCTGTGCGGCATCTCGAGTACGCCGTCCCGTGAACGCACCTCGTGCCACTCGCCGAGGCAGCGCACCCGCACGGGCCGCGGCGCGGCGGGGCCGGGCGGCCCCACCGCGGGGCCCGCCCCGGGGAAGAGGGCGGCGGACACGAGCGGGTGCAGTTCGCGCGGGGTGATCCGGCCGGTGCGTACGAGGTACGGGTCGGGCAGCGGCTGCCAGGCGTAGAGGGGCACCCGGGTCACGGTGTTCAGATCGTCCCGGACCGCGAGGCGCGCGCGCAGTGCGCCGGCCGTGCCAGAGCCGCCGGGCTCCAGCAGCAGGCCGCCGCGCCAGTCGGGGGAGAAGCAGTACCGGTCGCCGGCGCCCGCCGCGGTGAGGAGCCGGATCGTGTCGACCAGCCGGGCCAGGTCCATCGGGAAGGCGCTCAGCACCGCCCGGGGGTCCTGCCCCCGGTAGGCGCCCCACCGGTCTTCGGGGGGCGTCAGGTCCAGTTCGATCCCGGCCGCGGCGAAGGCCTCCACGACGTCGCCGCGCTGCTGGAGCACGGCGGCCCACTCGGCGCGTCCCGCCGGGTCGCCTGCTCCGGGATCGGCGGAGGGCAGCTCGCCGGCCGCCAGCGGGGTGCCGTCGGCGCGGAAGAAGGGGAGCCGGTCGGCGGGGCCGGCGCAGGAGCGCAGTGCGGCGGTGTGCCGGGAGTCCCAGAACCAGCGGGCGGCGGTCCAGTCCTCGGTGGTCCAGCCGGCGTAGGCGTGGCGCCGCTTGGCCGGGTCGACGGGCGCGCAGTGCAGCCGCAGCCGCTGCGGGCCGTCCACCATGGCGCGGGTGGTGAGGTAGAGGGCGGGGACGTCACCGCCCCGGCCGGGGCCGTAGTGGGCCAGCAGGACGCGCCGGTTCGGGGCGAGGGTCGTACGGCCGCCCAGGACCCGGGGCAGGTGCCAGCGCAGCAGGTCGGGCACCAGGTGGCGCAGGTCGTCCTCGGCCGCCCCGGCGACGGCGGGACCGTACCGGGAGGCGAGCGCGGGCAGGTCGAAGGCCACCTCGACGGCGGCCGCCGCGCAGGCGGCCCGCCAGTCCCCGGCCAGGCGGTGCGCCGTGGCCCGCTCGATCATCCAGCCGGGTACGGCGTAGCGGCGGACGCGCCGCCAGGACGCCGCGTCCTCGGGCAGGAGGGCGCCGGGCGGCAGCTCGGTGGGCGCGCTCACCGGTACACGCTCCCGATGGCCCGCAGGTCCGGGTGGGAGGCCCGGGCGGGGCGCAGCCGTTCGGCGAAGGAACGCTTGAGGCGGCGGGGCGTGCCGGGGCCGAGCCCGACGTGTTCCAGCGGGGCGCCCTCGGGCAGGGCGGCCAGCAGGCTCTTGGCGCCGCGCCCGGTGATGCCGGTGTGGCGCAGCTCCAGGCGGCGCAGCGGGCTGCCGGGCAGGGCGGCGGCCAGGGCGTACGCGCCTTCGTCGCCGGTGTCGTTGCCGCTGGAGCCGAGGCTCCGCTCGGACATGGCCCGCCCGAGGTCGAGGGCCTCGATGCCGCCGAGGGCGTCGGCCAGCGCGCGGGCTCCGGGTACGCCGATGCCGTTGCCGCCGAGGCCGAGGCGGACGGGGCGCTGCGGGCCGGCGTCCGCAGCGGCGGCGGCGAGGATCGCGGCGCCCTCGTCGCCGAGGTGGTTGGCCGGCACGTACAGCTCGCGGACCCCGGCTTCGCGGATGAGGGCGGCGAGCAGCGGGGCGGCCCCGGCGGTGAGGCCGTTGCCGCCGAGGAAGATCCGCTCCAGTGGTGCCTCGCGGGTGCGCAGGGCGTCCAGGAGGAGGCGTACGCCCTCGACGCCGATGCCGGTGTTGACGAGGTCGAGGGTGCGCAGCGCGGTGTTGCGGCGCAGCAGTGCGGCGACGGTGCGGGCGCCGTCCTCGAAGAGCGGGTTCCGCTTGAGCCAGAGGGCGCGGACGGTGGTGTCCTCGGCGAGGGCCGCGGCGAGGGCGAGGGTTCCGTCGGGGCCGATCCGGTTGCAGCCGAGGTAGAGGGTGTGCACCGGGTGGCTGCCGTGGGCGCCGGCGAGGGCCGCCGCCAGGGTGCGGGCGCCCTCGTCGGTCAGGGAGTTGGTGCCGAGGAGGAGGTGCGCGGCGTGCGGGGAGGTGAGGGCCACGGGCAGCAGGCGGGCCGCGCCGGCCGGGCCGAGGCCCTGCTTGCACAGGTCGACGCGGCCGTCGGTGCGCAGGGTGCCGAGCGGGAAGGTCTCGTCGGCCTCGACGGGCCGGTCCGACGCGAGGCGGGCGAGCAGCGGGTCGAGGCCCGCCGGGTCGGCGAGCGGCAGGTCCGGGTGCTCGATTGCGGGGCACCGTACGGGCGTCGGCCGTGTCATCAGCATTCCACCGGTTCCTTCGCCGGCGCCCGGCGACCCTGCGACTTCCGTCGTGACGTGAAGAAGAGACAAGACCGGTCGGATTCGAACCGACGTCCTCCAGCTCGATGCTTGGGCGCGACGACCTCTGCGCTACGGCCTTGTCGCGGTGATCATAGCGCCCCGGGGACCCGGAATCGATCACCAGTTTGATCGACTCCGGGTGAGGCCGGCCCGGTCCGTCACCGGCTTCCGGTCACCAGTCCCCGTCCTGGACCGGCCCTCCCGGGCGCGGTGCGTTGCCGAGCGGCAGGACCTGGCCGGGCGTCGGCGCCGTCCAGGGCGCGTGGTCGTCGCCGAGCCAGTCGCCGACGGGCTTGACCTGGCCCAGGGCGTCGGGCGCGGGGAGGTCGGTGCCGGTCTCGTCGTAGTAGTCGTACCAGGGCAGCCCGGCCTGGGTGTAGGCGGCGCGGTCCACCGGTGAGGGCGGCGCGTCCTCCCCGGTGATGCGCCGCCACTCGGGCGGGGTCACCAGGTGGACGAAGACCCGCGCGGCGGGGTTCGAAGCCCAGTCGGAGACCTTGCGGTCGTCCCGGTACACCTCCTGGCGCATCGCGCCGCCCACGCCGAGACCCATCGCCGGGGCGGCCGCCCTGCGGGCGGCGGGCGGCGCGGGTGCGGCGCCGGGTGCGGCCGGCGCGGCACCCGGGGCGGCCGGCGGCATCGCCGGCGCGGCCCCGTACGCGAAGGAGCCGGGCGGGGCCGGGTAGGCACCGCCGCCGGGGCGGGAGCGCGCCTCGCGCTCCCGCTGCTCCTCGCGCCAGGCGGCCAGGGCCTTCCCGCCGAGCGGGAACGCCTGGAGCTGCACCCCGCCGGTGGTCTCCTCGCCGGTCACCTGCCCCTCGACCGTGGCGCCGAGGCCCAGCGGTACGGCGACGAACTGGCGCACCGTCCCGTCGCCGGAGTTGATCCCGTCGAGCCAGGGCTGGCGGGGCAGCACCACGTAGTTCTGCGGCTTGCGCGCCAGCCGGCCGGTCCACCGCTTCCCGGAGACGGCGCACACCTTGCCGACGCCGACCTGGAGCGCGGCCGGCTCCCGCGAGCCTCCGAAGCTGAGCCACATCGCCTCGCGCAGGTACACCGGCAGCATCACGCCGCCCTTCGCCCGCCACTCCTGCGGCACGGTGTCCGGGTAGTCCTCCACCCTCCGCAGCGGGAACTCCCCCAGGCCCGGCGGGAGTGCGTGCGTACCCGATTCGGGCAGGCGCAATGTCCGGATGAACCGGATGCGTACCCCTTCGCCCAGCAGGAGCGTGTTGCCCTCGACCCTCGCCGTACCCGTTGCCTCGCGTGCCACCTCAGCCGGCCCCCTTCTCCCGCCACGTGCCGGAACCGCCGGACAATCTTCGGCAGAGCCGGATCGTTATGCTCAAGTTTTCCTCAGATGTAGTGACGGTGTGCCCGTCACCTTCCTAGCTTCCTCATACACGTGCCCTCGCGCCCCCGCGGTTCCGCACGTGCCCACGTTCCCGCGATGTCCCCCGGGATCCCGCGTTCCCGAGGAAAGAGTTCAGCATGAAGGTTCCCAAGGCCGGTGCGGTCGCCACTGTGATCGTCCTCGCCGCCACCGCCTCCGGCTGTGGTGGTGACGCCCCGAAGGAGCCCATCTCCATCGGCATCAAGTTCGACCAGCCGGGCATCGGAATGCGCGAGACCGACGGCACCTTCACCGGTTTCGACGTCGACGTGGCCACCTACATCGCCAAGGAGCTCGGCTACAAGGCGAACGAGATCGAATTCAAGCAGGTCTACAGCTCCGACCGGGAGCTGCTGATCCAGTACAACGAGGTCAAGTTCGTCGCCGCGAGCTACACGATCAACGAGAAGCGCCGCGAGAAGGTCGAATTCGCCGGACCCTACTTCGTCGCCCACCAGGACCTGCTGGTCCGCGCCGACGACACCTCGATCGCCAAGGCCGAGGACCTCAACACCAAGCGGCTGTGCTCGGTGAGCGGCTCCACCTCCGCCGAGAACATCCGCAAGAACCTGGCCCCGAAGGCGAGCGTCCTGGAGCTCGGCGGCTACTCGGAGTGCCTGGTCGCCCTCCAGGACAACCTGGTCGACGCGATGACCACCGACAACTCCATCCTCGCCGGGTACTCGGCCCGCAAGAACAACGCGGGCAAGTTCAAGCTGGTCGGCCTGAACCTGAGCAACGAGAACTACGGCATCGGCCTCAAGAAGGGCGACAACGACCTCCAGCGCAAGATCAACCTCGCGCTCACCAAGATGGTCTCGGACGGCTCCTGGGAAGCGGCCGTGAAGAAGAACTTCGGCCCGGCCAACTACAAGTACGAGCCGGCGCCCCAGGTCACCACGGGCAACTGACGCACGCCGGGGCGGCGGCGGGCTCCGGCCCGCCCCCGCCCCGGGATCCGGCTCCCCGGCGGCGCCTACGCCAGCGGAGCCTTGCCGCGCAGCACGGTCAGGAACTCCCGCATCCAGGCGGGGTGGTCGGGCCAGGCCCGGGCCGAGACGAGGGTGCCGTCGACCACGGCCTCGGAGTCCTGGAAGCCGGCCCCGGCCGCCTTCATGTCGGGCTCCAGAGCCGGATAGGCGGTGACCTGCCGTCCGTCCAGGGCGCCGGTGGCGGCGGTGATCAGGGGGCCGTGGCAGATCTGCGCGATCGGCTTGTCGTCCCCCGCGAAGGCGGCCAGGATCCGCCGCACCTCGGGGTCGTTGCGCAGGTACTCCGGAGCCCGCCCGCCCGGGACGACCACGGCCGCGTACTCCCCGGGATCCACGTCCGCGAAGGCGATGTCGGCGGGCCAGGTGTAGCCGGGCTTCTCCGTGTAGGTGTCGAAGCCCTCCTCGAAGTCGTGCACGACGAACCGCAGCTTCTTGCGCGAGGGGGCGGCGACGTGCACCTCGTACCCCTCCTCCCGCAGGCGCTGGTACGGGTAGAGCACCTCCAGTGACTCCGCCGCGTCGCCGGTCACGATGAGGATCTTCACTGCCATGGGCCACTCCAGTCAGAGCTGTTGACGGCCGCCCCGGGCCGTCGCGGGCACCCGCTACCGTGCCCGTGCCGGACTGCGCACAAACACCAAGGTCTTCGCCCCCGACATGTGGTTTTTACCTGTAGGGCACATGACAATGTGAGCCTCGCTCTGCCACCTGACACCCCGCCAACTGCCAGGGCGGGGACGGTGCTTGTGGAGAGGTATCCCCCACGTCATGAGAATCTCCCGTACCACCCCATGGGCCGCCGGACTCGCCGCGGCCGCGCTGCTCCTCGTACCGGCCACCGCCACGGCCGGCCAGCAGCGGACGACCGCCGACGCCGCGTCAGCCGCTCCCCAGGCCGCCGCGACCAGCGTGGACGACTACTACGCCGCCGCCCAGGGCAAGACCGGCGCCGCGCTCAAGACGGCGCTGCACGGCATCATCAAGAACCAGTCCAAGGTGTCCTACGACGGCGTGTGGAACGCGCTGAAGGTCACCGACCAGGACCCCGCGAACCCCAACAACGTCATCCTCGTCTACTCGGGCCGCTCCCAGTCCAAGTCCACCAACGGCGGCGACCCCAACGACTGGAACCGCGAGCACGTCTGGGCCAAGAGCCACGGCGACTTCGGCACCGCCACCGGTCCGGGCACCGACCTGCACCACCTGCGCCCCGAGGACGTCACCGTCAACAGCACGCGCGGCAACAAGGACTTCGACCTGGGCGGCAGCCCGGTGGCGGAGGCCCCCGGCAGCCTCACCGACGCCGACTCCTTCGAACCGCGCAACGCGGTCAAGGGCGATGTCGCGCGGATGCTGCTGTACATGGCCGTGCGCTACGACGGCGGTGACGGCTTCGCCGACCTGGAGATGAACGACCGGGTCAACAACGGGACCGCCCCGCTCTTCGGCAAGATCAGCGTGCTGAAGCAGTGGAACCAGATGGACCCGCCGGACGCCTTCGAGCAGCGCCGCAACCAGGTCATATACGACACCTACCAGCACAACCGCAACCCCTTCATCGACCACCCGGAGTGGGTCAACTCCATCTGGTAGCCGACGCGTCCGCGTCCGCGTCCCCGCCTCAGCCCGCCTCGGCCCCTCAGGGGCCGAGGCGGTCGGCGAGGGACTGGAAGGCCGGCCAGGAGGCCTGCGGCGGACGCGGGTCCCAGAGCTTCTGCGAGAGGGCGGCCAGCGGCAGCCGGATGCCGTCGGCCACCTGGGCCGGGGTCTGGGAGCCGGCCAGGTCGCACCAGACGGCGAGACGGCCGCCGAGTATCTGCGCGTCGTAACGGGCCGGGACGGCGGTGGTGCCGCGCAGGACCAGCGGGGTCCACTGCTCGTAGATCCGCCGGCCGGTGGGGTAGGTGAACTGGTTGGGCTCGCCGAGCACGTAGTAGAGGTACTCGTCGTTGAGGTTGACCACCTTGCGGCCCGCGTCCAGGTACGCCAGCGGCGGCCGGGCGCCGATCTCCTTGCCCGTCCAGTACTCGGCCTGGATGTCCTGGGCGGGCCGGGCGATCCCGCCCGCGAAGAACCCGTCGTTCCACGCCTTGAGGGCCTTGCCCGACGGCCGGACCACGGCCGCCCGGTCGTTCAGCCAGCCCGTCGCCAGGTCCTGCACCCGGGCGGCGGCCCCGTAGCGGGCCCGGGCGGCGCTCGCGAGCTGGGGGAAGGAGGCCTGGGGGTCGCGGACCACCAGCGCCTGGTACTCGTCGGCGCCCAGGTGCCAGGCCCCTGCGGGGAACAACGGCAGGTACTCGCGCAGCAGTTCGTCCACCAGCTTGGCGGACGCCGGCTTCGATATGTCCACGGCGCCCTGGACGGCCCGGCCCTGCACGTCGCGCAGTTGCAGGTCCGGATGGGCGCGGAGCACGGCGCCGAGGTGTCCCGGCGAGTCGATCTCGGGGACGACCGCTATGTGCAGCCGGGCGGCGAGCGCGTTGATCCGGCGGACCTCGGCCTTGGTGAGGTGCGGGGTGGAGACGATCTCGGGGTGGGTGTCGGACTCGATCCGGAAGGCCTGGTCGTCGGAGAAGTGCAGGCCCAGCTGGTTGAGCTTGAGGTCGGCCATCTCGCGCAGCCGCCCCTCTATCCAGTCCGGGGTGAAGTACTTGCGGGCGATGTCGAGGTTGAGCCCGCGCTGGGGCTTGGCCGGGGCGTCCTTGACCGTCCCCTCGGGGGCCGAACCGGCCCCGCGTATCTCCTGCTTGAGGGTGCGGGTCCCGTAGAAGACGCCCGCCTCGTCGGGGCCGGTGATCCTGACCCGGCCGCCCTGGACGGTGAGGGTGTACGACTCCGCCGGGCCGGAGCCCTTCGCCGCGAGGGCGAGCTGGACGTCGCCGGGCTGCGGCTGCTCCGACTCGGCGTACCCGAGGCGCAGTTCACCGGCGAGCAGCTTCCCCTCGTCGGCCAGGGCCGCGCTGTCGGCGGGTGTGACGAGGACCCGCGCGCCGGGGGCGGGCTTCCAGCCGGGACCCCGGGCGGGCACGTGCTCCCGTACGGAGGGGACGGTGCGCGGGGCGGTGGACAGGGAGTACGAGGACGCGGGCGGCGGGGTCGGCGGCGTGGAGGCGCCGGCCGTGGGCGGGACGGGGGCCGGGGAGCCGGCGGCGCTCGGGGTGGCGCGGCCCGCGTCGGCTCCGGCGGAGCACGCCGGTACGGCGAAGGAGACCAGAGCGGCGGCCACTGCCGTCGCGATGGCCCGGCCTCTGCGGAGCTGCCCGGTCGTCTGTCGCATCGTGCACCTGTGTCCCCTGTGTCCCCCGTACCCAACCTGGCACGGGGGACGCGGTCGCGCGACCCGGGGGGGGCAGCCAGTAGGGGGTGTCAGCCCCTCGGCTTCGAGGCGCTGGGCGAGCCCGCCGGCTGGCCCGCGCCCGCCGGGGTGGGGGTGGCGGAGCCGCCGGCAGGGACCTCCGAGGTCGGCGGCGCGGACCGGGGCGGTGGCACCGGGCTCCTGGAGGGGGCCGCGGTGGGCGTGCCCGGCGGTGTGCTCTCCCCCGCCGGAACGGTCGCCGGGGCCGGCGAAACCGACGCCGAGGGCGACACGCTCGGCCGCGGGGTGCCCGAGGGCGCGGTCGGGCTGAGTTCGGGCGGCGCGGCGGGCGGCACCGGGCGGACCGGCCGCTGACCGGGGTCGCCGAGCACGAGGTACCCGGCCAGGGCGGCCGCGGCCAGGCCGGACAGGCCCGCGAAGGTCCACGCCCCGCGCCGCAGCCACAGCGTGCGCGGGGAGAGCCGTCGCAGGTGCGGCCCGGGCGGATCGGCGGGCCGCAGCGAGCGGACCGTCACCTCCTCGGCCCGCGCTTCCAGGGCCTGGCGCAGCCGGCGCTCCACGGGGCGTTCGCCGTCGGGCGTGGTACCCGTAGAACCGGTCATACCCGTCCCTCCAGAATCCTTTCCAGCGCGTCCAGGGCGCGGCTGGCGTTCGACTTCACCGCACCCCGGCTGATGCCCAGCGTCTCGGCGATCTCCGCCTCGCTCATGTCGGCCCAGTAGCGCAGCACCAGCACCTGGCGCCGGCGCGGGGTCAGCCTGCCCAGCGCCGCCAGCACCTCGCGGTGCGCCTCGCCCAGGACCACGGACGCCTCGGCGGAGGGGACGTCGGCGGTGACCGGCGGTATCCAGGCACGGGCCGTGCGCCGGCGGCGCAACACGGAGCGCGAGGTGTTCACCACGGCGGTGCGCAGGTAGCCCAGCGCGTTGTCCACCTCGGTGATCTGCTCCCCGTACCGGCGGTACAGGGCGGTGAAGGCGTCCTGCACCACGTCCTCGGCGGTGCCCAGGTCGTCGACGAGGAGCACCGCGAGGCGGACCATGCCCAGCCGGTGGGCGTGGTAGAGCTCGCTGACGGTCGGCGGGGCCGGGGGCGGGGACTCCCCCGCACCGGACCCGCCGACGCCGTAGGCATGCCCGTACGCGTGCCCGTGCGAGTACGAGTACGCGGGCGCGCCGGGTCCGGCCTGCGCGGCGGAGCGGTCTCGGCGCGAGAGCCACCACCACAGGCCCCGCCACGCCCGGCCGAGGCCGGGCATGAGGGGGCTGGCGGTCGGTGCGAGGTCGAGCACGGGTGTCCTCAGTTGCCGGCGCGGCGCCGCACGGTGTACAGGGCACCGCCGCCGACGGCGATGAGCCCGGCCGCTCCGGCGCCGAGGGCGATGGTGGTCGCCGAGGAGCCAGTATGCGCGAGCTCGCTGCCCTCACCGGAACCGGGCGCCACGGAGGGCACGGCGGACGGCCGGCCGCCGCCGGGCTGCGAGGGGACCGCGCTCGGCTTCGTCCCGGCCGGCACCGACGGAACGGGGCTGGGCTTGGCACCGGCCGGCTCCGTCGGCAGCACGCTCGGCCGGGCCTCGCCGGCCGGCACCGAGGGGACGGCGCTGGGCTTGCCGCCCGCCGGCACCCCCGGGACGGCGCTCGGCGTCGCACTCGCGGCAGGCCCGCCGGGCGTCGGCGAGGCGGAAGGACCCTGCGCGGCGAAGGCCGGCCCGCCGAGGGCGACGACCGCCCCGGCGGCGGCAGCGACGACGGCGGCCCGGTGGGCGGACAGGGGAACGCGCTTCAGGTTCTTCACAGTGGTTCTCCACGGTCGGTTCGAGGGCGCGGAACTTCGCCCTTCACCCCCGCACGACGCGCGAGTGCCCGATCGGTTGCCGCCGTTTCCGAAAAACTTTTCGCGCGTTCCGGCCGCCCCCGGCTCACGGCCGCGGCGGAGGCCAGGGAACCTCCTCCAGCAGCGGCAGCAACACCTCCTCCTCGTGGTCGAGATGGGCCGTCAGCTCCGCCGTCATCCGCGCCAGCTCGCCGCGGAACCGCTCGGGTTCGGCGATGGACACCCGGCCCAGGAGGGCCACCAGCTCGCCCTGGATCCGCGCGACCGTGCGGTGCTCCTCGCGCAGCCGCTCGAACGTGGCCGCCAGGTGCGGGTGGTGGACGGCGATCCCGGGGAACAGGTGCGCGTCCTCGCTGGTGTGGTGGAACTCCAGGGCCTGGCAGAAGGCCAGGCAGCGCTGGCGGATCTGCAGCCCGAGCCCCGGCGCCGGCGGCCGGCCCGGCCCGGTGTGGGCCGCGCGGGCGGCGAAGTGGGCCTCCGTCTCGGCGGCGACGTGGCGCAGCTGGGCCCGCAGCCAGGTGTGGACCTCCAGGAGCTTCCCGGCCAGGGTGCGGACCTCGCCCGGGGACTGCCAGCCGTCGGGCTCGGCGGGCTCCAGGAGGACGACGGGGAGCCGGCGGGTGGTGCGGGCCTGGTAGTCGGCGTATCCGGGGGCGACGCGCAGGACGGCGTCGAACAGCTCCGCGCGGCGGGCGCCTTCGGCGGGTACCGCGAGGGCCTCGAAGGTCTCGGCGCCGAGCTCCACCCGTACCTGGGGGTGGGCGAGCAGGTTGTGGTACCAGGCCGGGTGGCGGGGGGCGCCGAGGTTGGAGCCGACGACCAGCAGCGCGCCGCCGTGGCGGACGTAGCCGAGCGGCGTGGTGTGCGCGGCGCCCGACGTGGCGCCGGTGGTGGTCAGCAGGAGCAGGTCCGCGCCCTCGAAGGGGCCGCCGACCTTGCCCCGGTGGGCGCGGAACTCCTCGATGACGGACTGGTTGAAACCGTTCACGGCTGTGGGCACAGGGTTTTCTCTCTCCGGGCGGGGTGGGGCACGCCGCCGGCCCCCCGACGAGCCGCTGCGGAGCGGGAGTCGCCGGGGCGGGGCATGCCGGGGAAGGTGTACGGGCGAACGAAGGACGCGGGAGCCGGACGTGCGGCTGCTCTACGTCGTCAACTACGGGGCGCGGAGTACGGACTCATGGCGGTTCCCTGAGTGAAGGGTGTTCGCCCGATCACCGGCCGGCCCACTGCTCTTTGGCCGGAGTCACGCGACACCGCTCGCCATTACACGCAACCGGCGTGGCGATGTCAACGCCGATGATCTTGGCGGCACTCCCGCAGGGCCCGGCCCAGTACGGCCACGCCCTCCTCGATCTCGCTCACCGGGCCGGCCGCGTACCCGAGGATGAGGCCCGGCGGGCCCGGCCGCAGCCGGTGCCAGGACAGCGGGTGCGTCTTGACCCCGAGGGCCAGGGCGGCCTCGGCGAGGGCGGTGTCGGGGAAGGACGCGCCGTCGAAGGTGACCATCAGGTGCAGCCCCGCCGCGGCCCCGTGCACCCGGGCTCCGGGCAGCCGTTCGGCGACGGCACGCAGCATCGCGTCCCGGCGGCGGCGGTGGCGGCGCCGTACGAAGCGCAGGTGGCGCTCCAGTTCGCCCGATTCCATCAGCCGGGCGAGGACGAGCTGGGCGAGGACCGGGTTGCCGAGGTCGGCGTAGCGCTTGGCCTCCACCACCGGGTCCCGCAGGCGCCGCGGGACCAGCAGCCAGCCCAGCCGCAGGGCGGGCGCGAGCAGCTTGGACACGCTCCCGGCGTAGCAGACCCCCTCGGGGGCCAGCGCCCGCAGGGCGGGTACGGGCGCGCGGTCGTAGCGGTGCTCGGCGTCGTAGTCGTCCTCGAGCACCAGTCCCCCGCCGGCGGCCCAGGCCAGCAGGTCCCGGCGGCGCTCCCCGTCGAGGACGACCCCGGTCGGGAACTGGTGCGCCGGGGTCAGCAGCACCGCCTGCGCCCCGCTCGCCCGCAGCCCGGCCACCTCCAGCCCGGCCCCGTCCACGGGTACCCCTACGACGTCCAGCCCGCCGTGTTCCAGCTGCTGGCGGGCGCCGAGCGAGCCGGGGTCCTCCACCGCCACCCGGCGCACGCCGGCCCCGGGCAGCACCTGCGCGAGCAGCCCGAGGGCCTGCGCCACCCCGGCGACCACGACGACCTCCCCGGGGTCCGCGCGGATCCCGCGGTTGCGGGCGAGCCAGCCGGCGACCGCCTCCCGGAGCGCGGGCGCACCCTGCGGGTTGCCGTAGCCGAAGTCGGCCGGGGTGAGCGCGGCGAGCACCCGGCGCTCGGCCTGGAGCCAGGCGGCGCGGGGGAAGGCGGTCAGGTCGGGCACCCCGGGCGAGAGGTCGATCCGGCAGGGCACGGCGCGCAGCGCGTCCACGAGCCCGCCGCGCGGGACGGCCGGGGCGGGGCCGGGCGGGGGCGGCGGCGCGGCGACGACCACGGTGCCGGCCCGGCCGCGTCCGGCCACCTGGCCCGTCTCGGCGAGCCGCTGGTAGGCCTCGGTCACCAGGCCGCGGGAGACGCGCAGTTCGGCGGCGAGCACCCGGCTGGCGGGGAGCCGGCTGCCGACGGGCAGGGTGCCGTCGGCGATGGCGGCGCGCAGCCGGCCGGCGAGCCAGTCGGTGCGGTTGCCGGGCGGGGCCTGGCCGATGTCGAGCTGGAGGAAGTCCGAGCCCGTTTTGGACCCCTTGGCCGTGCCTTCATTGGACCTGCTCACCGGACCATTGTGCCTCCAGGCTGGACGGTATGAGCACCTCCACCTCTCCTTCCACCTCCTCCCCCGCCCCTGCTTCCGCACCCGCCGGGCGCCCCGCCGGCGGCCTGCGGGACCTGGCCCCCGGTATCGCCGGGATGGCGCTGGTCGGCAGCAGCGTCACCATCTCCCGTTCCCTGGTCGACGCCCCGCTGTTCGCCGCGCAGGCGGTCCGCTACGTGGCCGCCGCCCTGATCCTGGTGGCCCTCGCCCGGGCCGCCCGGGTGCCGCTCTCGCTTCCCCGGGGGCGGGAGTGGCTGTGGCTGGCCGGGATCGCGGCGGGCGGTCTGGTGCTGTTCAACGTGGCCGTCGTCCGCGGGGTCGCGCACGCCGAGCCGGCCGTCATCGCCGTCGCCGTGGCCTCCGTACCGATCCTGCTCGGGCTCGTCGGCCCGCTCCTGGAGGGGCGCCGGCCCAGCCGCCGGGTGCTGCTGGCGGCGCCCGTGGTGGTCGCGGGGGCGGTGCTGGTCGAGGGGACCGGGCGGACCGATGCCGCCGGGGTGGGCTGGGCGGCGCTGGCGCTGGCCTGCGAGGCGGCGTTCACCCTGCTCGCGGTGCCGGTGCTGGGGCGGCACGGCTCGTGGGGAGTGTCCGTGCACGCGGTGTGGATGGGGGCGGTGATGCTGGCGGGGCTGTCGTTGCTCACGGAACGCCCCTCCGCCCTGGGGGAGCTGACGGCGGGCCAGTGGGCCGCCGTGGGGTACCTCGCGGTACTGGTGACGGCGGTGGCCTTCCTGCTCTGGTACCGCACGGTGGCGGCCGTGGGCTCGGGCCGGGCGGGGCTGCTGACCGGGATCGCCCCGCTCGCGGCGGCCGGCGCCGGGGTGCTGTCGGGCGGCGGGACACCGCGCCCGGCGGTGTGGCTGGGCCTGGCGGTGGTGATCGCCGGGCTGGCGCTGGGACTGCGCGGCGGCCGGGAGCCCGGGGGCTCCTGAGCCTCCCGGAGCTTGCGGTTCAGCTCCCGGAGGGCACCAGCACCACGGCCGTGCCGTAGGCGCACACCTCGGTCCCGACGTCGGCGGCGTCGGCTGCATGCGCATATACGCATATACGCACCTAGGATGACCAGTGGGAACGCTGTGAAGCGTCGAGGGGGCTTTGCGGAAGAGATCGACCTGTACCTACGGAAGAGCAAGGTGGTGCGCGAGGAGGACGCGCGCGACCTCACGTCCGTCATCACGCAGGAGGAGCACGAAGCCCCGCTCGGCACGATCTGCCGGGCGGGGCTCCCTGTTGCCTCAGGCGACCTAGAAGGGCCAGTGAAGCTCTCCGGGCATGGGGCCGGGGAGCGACTCCTCTACGTGCCTGGGGCAGGCCCACAGCGTCGCTCCGGGCCCGCTGGCAGTCGGGACGTACCGGACGGCTACGGGCGCCGTGGTGACTTCGTGGCAGACGACGCACGACGCCGCTTCGCCTAGCGAGGGTTCAACAGTCAGTCCGTCGCGGGTCACGCCGACTCCCCCACCGCGCCGAAGGTGTCCCGAGGGCAGCACTGTCACTGGAGAACTTCCCCAGAACGACGAATAGCCCCGCCCAACCGCGAAGGGGGCGCGGTCGAGCGGAGCCATTGGGTACAGCGTCTAGTGCTGTGACCGCATACGTTCACCGGCTTTGGTGTCGGTGGCTCGGTTGGGCCTGAGTACCCTCGGCTCGTGGAAGATCGCGAGCAGTATGTGAGGTATCGGCAGGATCGGACCGTGCTGGCATCGATCGGGGCTCATCTTGATCCCCAGATCAGTCAGATCAGCGTGCGGTTGCCTCGGTCCGTGGCTGAGTCAGCAGTCGCTGCCTGGGATCGCGAGGAGCTGGGTCGGATCGGCGAGGAGAGCCGCGAAGAGTACGAACTGCGTGACGATGCTGCTGAGCTGGCTTTCATCGGCCTGGCGATCTCCTCGCGCGGCGTGTGGGACGGTGAGGAGGTCGTCGTCGACCTGGATATCGTCCAGATCGCGGCGGCGTTGCAGGCCGCGCGGTAGATCAGGCTGCAGCAGCGGGGGATCGTCCTCCCCACCGGATGCCCTTCTCGCTGCGGATTCGGGCGCGTTCGCGTCGCTGGGCGGCGAGGACGTCGGGGTGGCGGGTGTTCTTGTTGCGCCAGCGCAGGTAGGCGTGAAGGGCTCTGGTCTGGGCGGTGTGGTTGGGGTGGTGGGAGTTGGCAAGGGTGAACTGACGGAGCGGTCCGAAATGGGCTTCGATGGGGTTTGCCCAGGACGCGTAGGTCGGGGTGAAGCACAACTCGACCTTGTTCTTCGCCGCCCACCTGCGGATTCTCCAGTTGAGGTGGCGGAGAGGTTGTCCAGGATCACGTAGATCGGGGCGCCGTCCGGGCGGGTGGCTCGGATCGTTCTCAACGCCGCCCAGGTGTGGTCAATGCCCTTGCGGCGCCGGTTGACGCCCCACATCTGGTCATCGCCGACCGAGTAGCAGCCGTGGAAGTAGGTGATGCCGTGGGTGCGGCGGTAGGTCGCCGGAAGGCGGTCGGGGTGGCCCTTCTCAGCCCAGCAGGAGCCGGCAGTGGGTCGGATGCCCAACGGGCCGAACTCGTCGAACGCGAACGTGCGGTCCGGCCGTTCGTTGATCGCGTACTCGATCCAGTCCAGCTTGGCGTCGAAGGCCGGGTCCGGGGATTCCTTCCAGGTCTTTGTGCGCTGGAAGCTGATCCCGCGGCGGGCCAGTAAGCACCGCAGGGCTTCGCGGCCGATCCGGACGGGCCTGGCTATGTTGCGTCGCAGGTGATCGGCGAGCTTGCGGATAGACCAGCGGGTGAAGGGCTTGCCGACCTGGGTCGGTCGGGCGGTGGCCGTCTGGATGACGAAGTCCTCGTCGTCAGGACTGAGCAGGCGGGGACGGCCTCCCGCCCACCGAGGGTTCAGGCATACGAGCCCGATCTCGTTGAAGCGATGGATCACATCACGGACGGTGTCCTCGTCCGCCTGGACGAGCCGTGCGATGACCGGGACGGTGCTGCCGCCAGCCGAGGCGAGGAGCATCATCGCGCGCCGAAACCGTACCGAGCTGGTACTGCCCCGCCGGACAATGTTCTGGAGTTTCTGGCCCTCCTGCTCGGTCAGCCTGCGAACCCGAACTGGTTGCGCCATCCCGCCTCCCCGCGCTGGTTGGAGAACTCATTTCCCACCAGCACAACGAGCAACCCGGGCGAACCTTCCCGGTCACAGCACTAGCCGTGGCGCGCTCATCCGGACACGGCGAGGCGAGGTCGCCAATGTCACGCTTGACCACCGGTTCACTCCGGGGCAGAAGCCTCTGATCTCCAATGCCCGTCAAAGCGGACCAAGCCCAACAAAAACCCCGGCTCATCGGGCAGTTTCTGTGTGCGCCCTCAGGTCAGCGCAGGCCATCTGTGTCGTCGTACTCTTCGCCGACCGGGAGTGGCCGATGGTCGCCCTCCAGGGTCTCGCTATAGACGACCGAGGAGACCGCCCTGTCGTATGCCTCGTCGAGGCCGTTCCCGCTTGTGCCGAGGATGTTTTCCCAGTCAATTCCCATACCTACGATCCTATCCGCACCGCCCGACAGTCTCGAAGATGCGGGACACTGCGGCCGTGCGGCTGCACGGCTCGCGATCTTCCACGAGCCGAGGGTACTCAGGCCCGACCGAGCCACCGACACCAAAGCCGGTGAACGTATGCGGTCACAGCACTAGGCACCCATAGAGGCGCGCCATTGACCCCGGGACAGGTGGCACACCCCATCGGGCGTGACGCGGACTTGCGCGCCAAGCAAAGGCAGCGATCCCTCGGTGTTGAGCCGGTTGCGCACACGTTCCAGCTCGGTCCAGAGCCGGCGGGGGCCTCCCTGGTGAACTTCGGGCGGGCCCGTCCATTCGGCGACAGCTCGCGCCCATGACCCATCCGCGTGGGCCAGATAGGCGATGCGGGTCCGGCCGCTGGTCTCGAATGCGGATTCCACGCCCGGAGTCGTGACTTCCAGCATGGACCGCAACTCCCATGCGTTCGCCACGTCCACGACCGGATAGCGGCCCGTGCCGCGTTCCTCTCCCTCCGCCTTACCAGCGACGCCGAACAACTCGGCCAGACCGGGCGGGTAGTCGTCGCCGGACCGAGTGAGCATGAAGCCCGCCATGTCCCTTGCGACCGTGCCGACTACTTCGCCGTTGGCGTGCTTCCACCCGGTGATGATGAGGCACGTGCGCCCGAGAGTTGTCGCGATGCGACCGCCGGGCACGAGTGCGTCGATGACCGGCCGGAGCCCCGGGCCAGCGGGGAGTCCGACCGTCGACACGATGCGCTCGTACCGGCCCGGAACGTGGTCGGTGGCATCTCCGGCCACCATCTTCGGGTGGTGTCCTGCGTTCGCCAGTCGTTCCCCGGCAACTTGGACTAGGTACCGGTCTACATCCATGCTCGTCACGTTCCCGTGACCAAGCCGGCGACACGCGTACGCGGTGAGCCCGCCCGCTCCCGTCCCGAGATCAAGCATGGGCAGCCCGTTCCTGAGCCGGCCGTGACGCATCATCCGCACGACCAAGCTCGGCAGCGTGGCGGACGAAGTGGGCAGTCCCTCGGGTTCGTTGCCGGGGTCGGCGTGATCGGCGTGCAGCGTGCCGACCCGCGTCACCAACGACCGGTCGGCGTAAGCGGCATCCTGCCAGACATCGGGGTCGGTCGGTCCGTCGCGGAGGACCCATCGGCCAGCCGTGTCCCTTTCCCACCATCGCGGGACCAGTTCGTGACGGGCAGTACGAGCCACAGGGGCGCGCCACCCCGAGTCCGGGTCCGTCACCTGGTTCGCAAGGGCCTCTGCTCTTGTCTCCCATTCCATACTGCGGAGCCTCTCAGCTGTCAGTCGTACGCGGGGTCACACGCCGTCTGGCTGGCCGGGTCGCAGTCCCCGCTGTCGTTCGGCGGACAGGCGTCCGCACGAAGGGGCGGGATGCTCGCGGCGAGTTCGGTCCACGCCTTGCCCCCGAGGAGTTCGGCGAGCCGGGTTTCCCGTACGTTGCCCGCCGGGAAGTCACGGGAGAGCACGCAGCCGGCGAGGTCGCCGTTCGGCAGGATGGCGGCCCGTCCCCGCGTGCAGCGACCGCACATCTCGTCCAGCGTCGGCTTCTGGCCCGGCAGCGCCGCGCGACCGACCGCGCGTACGCGGTCGGTGTTGATGTGCTTCACGCCAATGAATTCCAGCTCCGCGCGGCCCTCGGCGACGCGCTGTCTGGGCAGGATGTCCACGATGCCGACACGGAGGGGGATCCCACGGCGCACTGCCTCGCGGATATTGGCCCGGGTACGGACGTAGCTGCCTTCACGGCCGGTGATCTTGTCGTGCTGCTCGGGAACGTCGCTGTAGTAGCTGGTCCCCAGGGTCACGCCGTCCCGTTCGAACAGGTCCCACTAGTCGGGCGCGACGTGGAAAAGGTTCGAGTAGACCTCGACGTGCAGACCGAGGGAGACCCCCAGCTCGGTGAACTCACGCCAGTGCGGGTGAACGGTCGGCTCGCCCCCAATGAGCTGGATGGTGCGGATACCGAGTGCCGCAGCGTCGATGACGACCGCCCGCCAGTTCTCGGGGGTCATGGCACCGTGCGATGCCTGCGGGCTGGACATAGACAGACAGTGCGTACAGGCGAGCTGGCACTTGCCGGTGATCTCCAGCTCCAGCGACTCAATACCCGTCGCAGGCTGCGGGAGCGGGGCTACAAGCAGCGTGGTCATGGTGCCCTTTCTCTTGATGGCTGGACCCACCCCCGCCAACGCGGCCGCGAATCAAGGCTGGCAGGCGGGGCGGGAGTCTTAAATGAATCGCCGCAGAAGTTCGTCCAGGACAGGGACAATGGCATCCCAGAGCTGTTGCTCCGGGTCCGTGATTTCCCAGGAGTGACCCCCTGGATGGCAGGCGTAGAGGGTGCAGCCATCACCGGTACCGAGCGGGGGCTCAACGTCAGAACTTCCGCAGTCCGGCAAGGGCATAACGACGTACGGACGGCCGTCGTCGTACCAGCGCGTCCAAAGAGGCGGCTCCTGCGTGTCGTCGTAGACGAGATCCGCATGAGGGCCGTCGTGCGCTTCGAGGGTGCACCGAAGGGTGTGGACCCTCAGGAGCGCTCGCCGCTCTTCACGACTTCCGAGCGGACCGAGCATCCTCAGCAGCTTTGCCGGCTCCAAGCTGAGGCGGCCATCGCACACGTAACGCCCTAACGTCATCGCGGACACCTCAGCCCTGAGCGGTAAACGAACTCACGCCTGGCGGCCCTTGGCGAGGAGGTGAGCGAGACGTCCCGCCTCCTCCGCGTTGAGGCCCGTGAGGCTGTACTCGATGTGGTACTCGTCGTCACCAGTGAACTGCTCTCGCCACGCGTGGTGGCTCAGCTTGTGGGCCGGCAGCCCGTTAGCCTTCAGCTCCGCCGAGAGCCCGCGAAGCACGTAGTTGGCCTCTCTGTCCGTAACCGGGGGTCAACCCACTCCCGCACCATTTCGCACCCTTCGCCGTGGGGGTTACTCGTCTTGGGTACGAGCTTGGTCATCACTGGCTAGCCTGAACAGAGTTTCTTCTTGACGCTTCCAACTGCGCAGAAAATAGGGGATCCGATGCCGCGAGGACGCCCACGAATGGATTTGGACAGGTCTACACCTGCCGGACTCTTGGGCGCCAAAGTTCGCGCCTTCCGCGACGCCAAGGGTTGGTCAGTGGCTGAGCTGGCGACTCGCGTGTTCGTCTCAGAGACACTGATCAACAAGGTGGAGCGGGGCAAGGCAAGCCCGTCGGAGGCGCTCGCGAGGAACCTCGATCGGGCCCTTGGCGCAGGGGACCAGCTCACGGAGCTTTGGCCTCTGCTGAGCGTCCAGACGTTCGAGTCCTACGCTGAGGAATTTTTGAACCATCAGAAGCGTGCAGTAAAGATTCAGGAGTACTCGCAGGTGGTACCGGGTCTCACGCAGACCCGAGACTACGCGCTGGCCCTCGCCGAGTCTGGTGAGATCGTCACGGGCAATGATCCCCAGGCTGTGGCTGATTTGCGTATGGAGCGTCAAGCAATACTCGACGCTGCCGGCACTCCCTGGCTCCTAGTGGTTCTTGACGAAGCGGCGCTGCGCCGCTTCGTCGGCAGCAGAGCCGTGATGGTTGGGCAACTGGAGCACCTGATGAAGCTATGCGAGCGCTCCAGAGTGGAAGTTCGGGTGCTGGCGTTCGGAGACACGGTGCCCGCCGTGCTGCCGGGTTCCCTGTCTGTCCTCACGATGCGCAGCGGTGTCCAGTACGCATACACAGAGGGCATCACCACAGGGCGCATGTTCCAAGGTGAAGACGCTACGGCCTACTCTGTTCTCTACGATCGCGTACTTAGCTGCGCCCTCTCGGCAACGCGGTCAATTCACCTGATCCGCAAGGCAATCGAGGAGTATGGCAGTGAGCGCATCTGACCTGCACTGGTGCAAGTCCAGCTATAGCGGCGGAACCAATGACAACTGCGTCGAAGTTGCCCGCACCGCTCCTACTGTCTATGTACGGGACACGAAGGACCACAGCAAGGGTCGGCTGACCTCTTCGGCAGATGCGTGGGCCGCCTTCGTAGGCTTCGCCAAGGAACAGGGCGTCTGAGAGACTGCACTCGGCAAAGCCCCATCAGGACAGTCGCAATGTCCTGATGGGGCTTCTGTCATGCGGCAGCCGGCGCCCCGCGCGGGGCGCCGGCGGGAATGCGCCGGGCAATGAGCGGGTCAATGCCGTCCATGCACGCCCCCGCCCCGCAGCTAGAAGTCCTCAGGTCCGGCGGCCACCCGTCGGGCCTCAGCCGCGACAATGCCCAGCCGCATGCGCGCCTCAGGGTGGAAGTCAATGACGGTTTCGATGGCGCGGAGTTCACGCTCCGTCGACTCGACGTAGCGCATGGCGGGATGCACAGCGAGCTGACCGGTAGACCCCACGGTCATGAGCCCGTCGGCCTCAACGGCAGCGAGAAGGGCGGCGCGCCTGTCGTGCAGCTCCGCGTACCGCTGGATGATGAGCCGGTCCGTGTCGGGCGAGTAGGCCCCGCTACCGGCGGACCACACAGCCCGCCAGACCTCACGGCCGATCGGCTTGAGGTGAGACGGCACGCGGGGCGCCCGTCCCTCGTACACGACGGGGGCGACCGGGTCAGCGGCCACGTTGGCGTTGCCGGGCCAAGGGTCGGCCACCCAAAAACGGAGCCACACCTAGCGCGCGTTTTCCGAGCTTGGGCCGGGATCGCTGGGTAGCCGGGGACGTCGTTGGTGGTCACGACCAGGACGCCGGTCTGCTGGGCGCCGGGGCCCCCGCCGTAGTCTTCGATACCCGTGACTCCTCCCCCTCATAAATGAGGGGGCTTCTCGCTATGCCGGTTTGGCGTCGCGACGGACCAGCCCGGCCCGTAGAACGTTGAGTGCGCCCACTGTGTCGGCGTGCGCGGTGTGGCCGCAGGCGACGCAGTGGAACTTCTCCTGTGTGGGCCGGTTCTCCTTGGCTACGTGCCCGCATTCGGGGCAGGTGCGGGAGGTGTTGCGGGGGTCCACGGCGATCACTTCCCGTCCGGCGCTTTCAGCCTTGGCGTGCAGGATCGTCAGGAACACCCCCCATCCGGCATCGTTGATCGAGTGGTTGAGTCCGGCCATCGCGGCGGCCCCGTTGGGCAGGAAGCTGCCCGGCTGGCCGGGGTCCGGCTTCGGAGCCGGGGCCTTGGCCATGTTGCGGATCTTGAGGTCTTCGTGCGCGATGAAGTCGTGTTCCCGCACGAGGTCGAGAGCGGTCTTGTGCGCGTGGTCGAGTCGCTGACGGCGGACCTTGCGGTGGAGGTCGGCGACCCTGGTGACGGCCCGCTGGTGGTTGGAGGTGCGCTTGTCGCGACGCACACGCGGGAACCGGGCGAGGGCCTGCTGTGCGGCTTCGAGCTTCGCGGCGGCCTTCCGGCCGTGGCGGGGGTTGGGCACGAACCCGCCGTTGGAGTCGGCGAGGAAGTTGACGATGCCCATGTCGATGCCGACCACGCTCTCCGTCTTGGGCAGCGGCTCGGTGGCGGTCTGCTCGGCGGTGAGGATGACGTACCAGCGCTTGCCCTCGCGCTTGACGGACACGGTCTTGACCCTGCCGGCCACCGGCCGGTGCTGGTTGACCTTGACGTGCCCGACACCCTGTAAGCGGACGCGGGTCACGGGGTCGTGCGGGGTGGAATCCCAGCGGCAGCCGTCGCCGTCCCTGGGGAAGTCCACCGTGTCGAACCAGCTCACCCCGCGAAAGCGCGGGTAGCCGGGCGTCTCGCCTGCCTTGACCCGCCGGAAGAACGCGGCGAACGCCTTGTCGAGACGGCGCAACGTCGCCTGCTGGCTGGAGAACGACCACCGGCCCTGACGCTCTGGATCTAACGCCCGGATCTCCTTGAGCTGCGCGGACTGCTGCCCGTACTTGACGCTCGTCTTCGACACGTGCCGGTAAGCATCCCGGCGCTCCTGCAACGCCCCGTTGTAGAGCGAACAGTGGTCGGCGAGCATCCCCCGCAGCACGGCATCCTGGCCCACGGTGGGCCGCATGAGGAACTTGTATGCACGGATCACCCGGCCCACCCCCTTCCGGTTAACTTCGCTTGACCATAATACACTTGGCGGATGTCACCACGCTGGGAACCAGACCCGGACATTCGCCGGGGAAACCATGTCATCTACAACCTCCACGCTCACTTGGTGTTCGTCACCAAGTACCGGTGCGAGGTCTTCAACGACGACATGCTGACCCGCTGCGAGGCGGTCATGCGGGACGTGTGCGGGAAGTTCGAGGCCGAGCTGAGGGAGTTCAACGGCGAGGGCGATCACGTGCACCTACTCGTGCACTACCCCCCGAAGGTCGCCCTGTCCAAGCTGGTCAACAGCTTGAAGGGCGTCAGCTCCCGCTACCTGCGGGCCGAGTACACCGGCCGGATCAACCGCATCGGCATGGGGTCCGTCTTCTGGGCTCCCTCATACTTCGCGGGCTCATGCGGTGGCGCTCCCCTGAGCATCGTCCGGGAGTACATCGAGAACCAGAAGCGACCCACCTGACCGTCACGACGGAGACGCAGAGAACTCCGGCGCTTCGCGCCTCCGGGCCAGGGATCGCATTCCCGCCCGGCCTGAAGGCCGGGATTCCCTGCGAAGATCACGGGATGGACCCCACTGTGGTGCCGGTCCCCGCCGCCCGCATCCGCAGCCCCTCGGCACCCTTACCAATATTGGGCATATCGGGCTAATGTGCGGTGCGTCGGCCGGGACTCCCGCCGCCCTCTCGTCATAGTCGTCCGTGGCAGCCGCCAGGCTGCCGCCCCGAGCCGCGCCCTGCGGCCGGGCGGAAGCCTTCGTGGAGGAGCGGCTCATGCTGAAGCCCACCAGGACCATCCTCGCTCTTGCCGCCGGCAGCATGGTGCTCGGCCTGTTCGGTGCGGGCGTCGCCGTCGCGGACGCGGGTCCGGTGGACGACGGGCCCGGGCAGGAGGCTGTGCTCGACGACGAGGACGGCTACGACGACGAGTCCGAGTACGACGACGACGAGTCCCGGGGCGACGACGAGGACGGAGAGCCGGGCGTGTACCCCAAGCCCAAGTACGCCCTGGGCAAGGTCGTCTCGCAGGGCCCGCTGAAGATCCGCAGCAAGCCCACCACCCACTCGAAGGTCCTGGGCAAGGTGCACCCGTACCAGAAGCTCTCGCTCGTGTGCAAGAAGCACGGCGAGCGGGTCGACGGGAACGACCTCTGGTACCTGCTGGAGCACAAGGACGACGACAAGCGCGTGGACGACGACGACCGCGCGAACGGCCGGGGGTACCCGTACAAGCGGGCCTGGGTCTCCGCCCGCTACGTCAAGGACATCACCCCGGTGAAGTGGTGCCGCCACTGACCCTCATGGGCCGCCCCCCGGGCGTACGGAGACGAGGCCTCGCGCCCCCGCCCCCGTACGCCCGGTGCCGTGTCATGCCGTGCCGACCGCGCCGTGTCAGAAGGCCCCGTAGTTGACCTGCCAGGTGGGCAGGCCCATCCGGCGCCACACGGCGACCACCCGGTCCCGGTCGTCGAGCGACACCCGCACCGCGTAGCGCTCGCGCACGTGCGCGTCGAAGAGCTCGGCCTTGACCACGTCGTCGCGGCGGGTGTCGCCCGCCGCCCGCATCCACAGCTCGTCGTACGGCACCTCGTGGCGCCGCAGCCAGGACTCCGTCTGCTCGCGGTGCTCCTCGCTGCGCCCCGACAGCAGCACGATCGCGTCCCCGTCCGCGCGCCGGAAGGCGTCCAGCGCGTACCGCACGGGCTCGTTCAGCAGGTCGAGTTCGCAGCGCGAGAAGTCGTACGGGCCGCGGTCCCCGGTGAGGGCGAGCGTGCCGTCGATGTCGCACATCACGGCGGACGGCAGCGCCGGGTCGGCGACGTAGGGCCGCACGGCCGGCTGGTCGTTGAGCCACTCCGCCGTGAGCCGCCAGCCGCCCTTCTTCGCCTTGGCGTGCTTGTCGGCGAGTATCCGGATGACCTCCTCGCCCACCGGCCGCTCCCGCGCGGCGTCGCGGCGCAGGCACTCCTCGACGGGCACGTCGGTGAAGTCGTGCACGACGAAGGTGGCGAGCCCGGCGACCGCCGCCTTGAGCCGCTTGGGGATGTGCGAGGTCAGGTGGGTGTTGTCGACGACCACGTCGAAGCCGTCCTCGACGGCCGCGCGGACCGCCGCGTCCTGGACGGCGAGCACGGTCTGCTCGTGCCGGTACGACCGGCCCCGCTCGGGGTCGGGCAGGTCCAGCATGGCACGCAGGTCGTCGAGGTTGACCCGGCGCACGCGCCCGGCGGCCTCGGCCTGGAGGGCGCGCGCGGCGGTCGTCTTGCCCGAGGCCGGCAACCCCGTCATGACGTGGACCACGGGGAGTTCGGGCTCTTCGGACACGTTCAGTTCTCCTCGTCGGTGGTGTAGGGGTCGGCCGTCTCCGGCCGTACGGCCCGCCAGGTGACGAGCTCGGTCGAGCGGCCGTCCAGCCGCAGGAACACGGCCGCGCGGATCCGGCCGTCGCGGATCTCCTTCGCGGCGCGCGCGAAGGCGCCCCGGTCCCCGGCCAGGTGCGCGAGCCCCTCGAAGGCCTCGTCGATGGCCCGTTCGCGCTCGGCGGCAGCCGCCTCCAGGCGGGCGATCACCTCGCGCACCCAGGCGTCGAACTCGTCCGGGACCTGTTCCAGGAGCGCGTCGAGCGGCTTGCCGCCGGCCGCCTCGATGTCCGCGACCGTGCAGTTCAGGCCCTGGGCGAGCTGGTTGACGGGCAGTCCCCCGAAGCGCTGGATGCCGTGGCCGCGCCAGATGTCCCGCTCGTTGACCCCGGTCAGCAGCTTGTGGAGGCGTACGTACTCCGACAGCTTGGCCTTCGCGCGGACGCCGGAGGCGAAGCGCAGGACGAAGCCCTCGGCGTCGGTGCCGGTCGCGGACCCGCCCCCGGGCAGGGTGTTGGACTCGGCGAGCGCGAGGAGTTCGGCGAGCGGCATGGCGGGCCACACCTTGACGACGGAGCCGACGCCCTGCCAGTGGCCGGCGGCCTCGGCGAGCGGCACCTCGGCGCCGTCCCGGCCGAAGGCGGCGAGCAGGACGAGGTCCCGGCGCTCGCCGTAGTCGACGACGATCCGGTTCTGCGGGTACAGGATCTCCGCGAGGTAGGTCACGCCGGGCACGAGGGCCGCGGTGTCCCGGGTGTCGAGCCGGCGCTGCGCCCAGGTGGCCTGCGCGCTGATGAAGGAGCCCTTGGAGGCGACCCGCCACCGGTCCGCGTAGTGGAAGACCACGGCGAGGCTGCCGTCGACCTTGTCGTACACCTCGAACGTCTCGTCGGGCAGGGCGGGCGCGTAGGGCCGGCCGGCCGTGTGCTCGCCGACGTTGAAGAACTTCGGCAGGGGCAGCGCGACGACGGCGCCGGTGTCGTCGTCGGCGACGAGGCCGCGACAGAGCGTGGTGACCCGGTTCCAGACCTGCTCGTACTGCGCGGTGCGCGTGTACGTGTAGATGGACAGCGGCAGTTCGGGGTGCTGCTTGCGGGTCACGTGCCCGGCGTCGATGGCTTGCGCCAGCTCCTGCGCGGGCAGCAGGCCGTGCAGAGTCAGGTGGTCCTGGCTCATGGGTTCCTCCCGGTTCGAGATGGCTCATTCTCACGTGCGGGAGGAGCGGCCCGGTAATCAATTACGGCTGGTCACCGGCCGAGGCGGTTGATGTCCTGGGGGCGCAGGACCCGGGTGGTGACCTCGGATCCCGGGGTGGCGACCGTGGTCATCGCCCGGCCGATGGCCTCGGTGGTGGTGATCAGGTTCGGCACGATCCGGCGCAGGAGGGGGAAGAGCGGGGCGGTGAGCGCGTACGCCGTCCGGTAGGGCCGGCTAGTGGGAGACGCAGAGTTCGTTGCCCTGCGGGTCGGCGAGGGTGGTCCAGGTGAAGGGGCCCTGGTGGCCTTCGTGGAGGTGGGTGGCGCCCTTGGCGACGAGGCGGTCGACCAGGGCCTGCGGGTCGTCCTCGCCGGTGCGGACGTCCAGGTGGATGCGGTTCTTCACCGTCTTGGCATCCAGTACGAACTGGAACAGCACCCGGGGTGCCCGCTCGAGTCCTCCGGGGTGGCGGATCGCGGCGCCGGCCTTCCAGACGAGCGTGCCGCGGTGGGTGGTGGTGTCCTCCTCGGTGGCGTGACCGGCCTCGATCATGCCGCGGATGAACCTCTCGTCCGTGGGCTCCACTTCCCAGCCCAGGGCGTCGGCCCACCAGTCGGCGAGCGCGTGCGGATGGGGGGAGTCGACGGTCACCTGGAACGTGTAGGCCATGGCCGGGACCCTACTGAGCCGCCCCGCCCCGCCGCCAGCGACACCCCCTACCGCCGGCTAACGGCCCGGTCGGTGGGTGCGGGCGAAGGCCAGGCAGGTCAGGGCGCAGGCGGCGACCGCGATCCACAGCAGGACCTCGCCGAGGGGACGCAGCCACGGGGTGGCGGTGGCGGGGGCGGCGGTGAGGCAGGCGGTGGCGGTCATGCCGAGGGGGAAGACGGTGGACCAGCGGCGGATGTCGTAGCGGGGGCGGGGGCTGCGGAGCTCGGCGGCGAGCAGGACGGCGTACCAGGCCAGGGAGACGCCGAGGGCCGCCAGGGTGGCGGTGCGCAGGGCCGTGTGCGCCGGGCCGGTCCATACGGGTGAGGCGGTGAGTTTCGCTCCGGCGAGGGCCGTGATGGACAGGGCCCCGCCCGCGACCCAGTGGTCGCCCGCGCCGCTGACGACCTCGTGGAAGTCGAAGCGGGTCAGGGCGAGGGCGTACAGCAGCAGGCCCAGGCAGAAGCAGGCCAGCGCGGCCCGGGCGAGCCAGTCGAGGTGCCGGGCGGCGGCCAGGGCGGCCGAGAGGACGGCGAGGCCCTGGGTGGCGACGCAGACGAGGAAGGCGGCGCCGGGCATGCGACGCCGCCAGTGCCGTACGACGGAGAGGAGGAGCCCCGGCCAGAGCAGGGCGGCCAGCGCCAGCAGGGCGGCGGCCTCGTGCTGCCGGCCGAGTTGGGAGAGCCGGGCGCCGAGCACGGTGGTGGCCGCGACGGCGGTGAGGGCGGCCGGGGTGTCCGCCTCGGCCCGGAAGCGGCCCCGGTCGCCGACGAGCCGGGCGGCGAAGTCCGCGGCCAGTACGAGCCACAGCGCGCCGGCGACGGCCAGCGCGGCGAGCGAGAGGCGGGTGCGGCCGGTCAGCTCCAGGCCGACGGACAGGATGCCGGCGGCCATGACCGCTCCGCCCGCGGCGGGCGGGAGCGCGGTGCACCAGGCTCGGAGACGGCTCCCGCTGCGCATGGCCTCACATTACGCCGCGGGTGCGGAACTGGACGCTGATCCGGGGGCCGACGGCCCGCTGGGCCTTGGGGACGGCGTGGTCCATGGTGCGCTGGCAGGAGCCGCCCATCACCACGAGGTCGCCGTGGCCCAGCGGCAGCCGCAGCAGGGTGGGGCCGCCGTCGCGCGGGCGCAGGAGGAGGTCGCGGGGGTCGCCGACGGAGAGGATCGCGACCAGGGTGTCCTCGGCGGCGGAGCGGCCGGTGCGGTCGCCGTGCCAGGCGACGCTGTCTCGGCCGTCGCGGTAGAGGCAGAGCCCGGCGGTGGCGAAGGGTTCGCCGAGTTCGGCGGCGTAGTGGCGGCCGAGCGCGGCGCGGGCCTCGGTGAGCACGGGGTGCGGGAGCGTGTCGCCCTCCCGGTAGGAGGCCAGCAGCCGGGGCACCTCCACCTCGCGGTCGTACATCCGGCGCCGCTCGGCCCGCCAGGGCACCTCGGCGGCGAGGTGTTCGAACAGGGCGTCGGCGCCGGTCAGCCATCCGGGCAGGTGGTCGACCCACGCGCCGGCTCCGAGCAGGGTCCTCCGTACCGGTGAGAGCGGCTCGAGCCGGATCTCGTCGGTCTGGTCGAAGAGGGAGCCCTGGAGTGCGTGCATGGGACCAGCCTACCCCTGGATTCGAACATCCGCTCGATTCAATGGCGGGTTCCCGGGGGTAGCCCGGGGGTGGCCGGGGAGAGGATCATGGGCGCACGCCGGCCCGCCGGGCCAACGAGCCGTGGAGGTACGTGTGTCCGTCGCGCCGAGTCGTGCGTCAGGGAGCCGTGAGGTCCCGCTGCTGGACGAGACGATCGGGGACAACCTCGACCGCACCGTACGCCGCTTCCCCGGCCGGGACGCCCTCGTCGACGTGGCCGCCGGCCGCCGCTGGACGTACGCGGAACTGGCCGCCGATGTCGACACCCTCGCCCTGGGGCTGCTGGACCTCGGGATCGCCAAGGGCGACCGGGTCGGCATCTGGGCGCCCAACCGCGCCGAGTGGACCCTGGTGCAGTACGCCACCGCGAAGATCGGGGCGGTCCTGGTCACCGTCAACCCGGCGTACCGCTCGCACGAGCTGGAGTACGTGCTCAACCAGTCCGGGATCCGGCTGCTGGTCGCGGCGGAGAGCTTCAGGACCTCCGACTACGCGGCGCTGATCGAGGAGGTCCGGCCCCGCTGCCCGGGGCTGGAGTTCACCGTTCTGTTCGACGGGCCGCTGTGGGCCTCGCTGCTGGAGCGCGGCGCCCAGGGCGATCCGGCGGACCTGGCGCGGGCACGGGCGGACCTCGGTCCGGACGACCCGATCAACATCCAGTACACCTCGGGGACCACCGGTTTCCCCAAGGGGGCGACCCTCTCGCACCGCAACATCCTCAACAACGGTTTCTTCGTCGGGGAGTTGTGCGGTTACACGGAGCGGGACCGGGTGTGCGTCCCGGTGCCGTTCTACCACTGCTTCGGCATGGTCATGGGCGCCCTCGCCTGCACCAGCCACGGTGCGGCGATGGTGATCCCGGCGCCGGCCTTCGATCCGGTGGCCACCCTGGCGGCCGTCGAGGAGCAGGCGTGCACCTCCCTGTACGGGGTGCCGACCATGTTCATCGCCGAACTGGCCGCGCCCGGCTTCGACGGGTACGACCTGTCGAGCCTGCGGACCGGGATCATGGCGGGCTCGCCCTGCCCGGTGGAGGTGATGAACGAGGTGATCGAGCGGATGGGGATGACGGAGGTCTCCATCTGCTACGGCATGACGGAGACCTCGCCGGTGTCGACGCAGACCCGGGTGGACGATTCCGTCGAGCGCCGGGTCTCCACCGTGGGCCGGGCCGGCCCGCACCTGGAGGTCAAGGTGGTCGATCCGAGGACCGGCGACACCGTCCCGCGCGGCACCCCGGGCGAACTGTGCACCCGGGGCTACTCGGTGATGCTCGGCTACTGGGGCGAGCCGGAGAAGACCGCCGAGGCCGTGGACCCGGAGGGCTGGATGCACACCGGCGACCTGGCGGTCATGGACGCGGAGGGCTACCTGAGCATCACCGGCCGGATCAAGGACATGGTGATCCGGGGCGGCGAGAACCTCTACCCGCGCGAGATCGAGGAGTTCCTGCACGGCCACCCCGACGTCCTGGACGTCCAGGTCATCGGCGTCCCCGACCCGAAGTACGGGGAGGAGCTGATGGCGTGGGTGCGGATGCGCGAGGGCGCCGAGGCGCTGACGGCGCAGGCGGTTCGCGCGTACTGCGCGGGCCGCCTGGCCCACTTCAAGATCCCGCGCTACGTCCACGTCGTGGAGGAGTTCCCCATGACGGTCACCGGGAAGATCCGCAAGGTCGAGATGCGCGCGATGGCGGCCCGCCTGCTGGAGGAGTAGGCGGCGATCACCCGCCTCCGACGCCCATCGGCCGTCGCGCGCAACGGGGTTGCTAGATTCGCGATCATGGGGAGAAACGCCTGGGTGACCAGGTCTTTGGGTGGGGGAGCGCTGCTGTTCGCGGTGCTGGCCCTGTGGACGCTGTTGTTCCACGCGGGTATGTCCGTGTACCGGCCGGACGTGGCCGTACTCGGGGCGGTGGCCCTGGCGCTGGCCGCCGGGTGGGTGTGGTCGGCCGCCCGGCCGATCCCGGTCACGCCGCCGAGGACGGTCGAGCCGGCGCCGGCGCCGCCCGCGAAGCTGCCCTGGAGGCGGCCGTTCCGGGACTATCTGACCCTGCTGCTGATCGTGGTGGCGGGCCTGCCCGCCCTGGCCGTGGTCACCGAGCTGATGTCCCGCCCGGACGGCGACGACCTGAAGCGGATCGCGGCGATACAGAAGGCCGGCGCCGAAATGACCCGGGGCACCATCGTCGGGGTCCACCGGGTGACGTCGGGCAAGAGCAAGTACATGGTGGCCACCGCCGACCTCACGGTCGAGGTGCCCCTGCACGGCCCCAAGGGCGGCGGTACGGGGGGCAGTACGGGCACCACGCGGCTCAAGGTGGCGGGCGGGCACGTCGACGTCCGGTTCCCGGTGGGCAGCACGATGGAGCCGGACGAGGCACGGAGCGGCCTCCCGGGCCAGTCCGTCCCGGTGCTGTACGCCCCGACCGCGCCCGAACTCGGCGGCGTCGTGGACACCCCCAACCACATCGAGCGGTACCTGGAGGCGGACTCCCCGTTCGCGTTCTCCCTCCCGCCCGAGAGCACCCAGATCGCCCTCGGTCTCGGGGTGGTGCTGGCCGTCCTCGCGGGGATGTTCATCGTCCGGATCCCTCCGTACGACCCCGCCCTGCGGACGCTCCGCGAGGACGCGGCCGGCGGGGCGGCGCTGCCCGCCGTACGGGCGCGGATCGTCGCGGCCCGGCGGAACCAGCACACGACGTTCGGAGAGGTGGACGGCACGGTCCGGGTGCGTTCGGACCACAAGCTGCGCTTCGCGCTGGAGGACGGTTCCGAGCTGCTGATCGGCAACCCGGCCCTCGAGCCGGCCGGACTCGCCCTCCTGGCGGCGCGCATGGGAGAACGGCCGGGCTGGCTGTGCGGCGCCCGGAACTGGCGTCTGATCCGCAACGGCGAGCAGTCGGTCGCCTTCGTCACCGACGAGGGGGAGGTGGCGTGGCTGACGATGGACCGCGAGGAATTCGAGCGGGTCCTGGGGCCCGCCACCCCGGTACAGCCCGATGCGGAGCGCCTGGCACGGCTCTCCCCGTGGCCCACCATGGTGGTGCCGGGGGCCCACTGGCCCTGGCTCGGGGGCATGCTCCTGTCCTACGGACTGGTCCTCGTCGTGCTGATGGTGCCGATGTCCTGGCTCGCCGCGTGGCTGACGACCCTGGTCGCCGCGGTCGTGGCCGTGGCGGCCTGCGTGGTACTGGTGCCCCGCCGGGCCGCACTCTCCGACCGGACGGGCCGCTGGGAGGTCCGCGCGACCCGCGACCCGGAGCTGGGCCCCGCCTGACGGCGAACCCGCCCTCCGCCACGAAGCGACCGTGCTGGTCGCAGCCGTCAACGGATGGCCGCGACCAGCACGTTCACAACAGCCCTAGGCCGGGTCGACCGGGGCCAGGTGGCCCTCCCACAGCTTGCGCTCGCTCTCGCGGGGGTCCGGGACGACCACGTCGTCCTCGCCGTTGTCCCGCCGGAAGGTCATGACCGGGCGGGTCCCCGTGTCGTACGCGGACCAGCCCGGGTGGCCCGTCTGGGCGAATTCGACCCACTGCGCGTGCATCACCTGCGCGAGGTCCTGGGGCGAGGTCGGCCCGGTCATGGGGCGGGAGTCGTCGAGCTCGAGGGTGTCCCACACGAAGGGGATCTCCAGGCTGTGACAGGCCCCCAGCTTCACCTGGATGGTGTTGGGCGTCACCGGCGAGCGCCAGCCGAACTCGTAGAGGTGGGTGTCGGCGCCCGAGTCCGCCCGGGCCTCGGCGATCCGGTAGGTCGGGATGCGGAACATCCGGTCGGTGAGGACGGCCGCGGCGATGCCGGACGGCGCGTTGCGGGGGTAGGCCTCGGTGCTGTTGGCCTTGTAGTGGTCGTAGAAGTCGGCGGGGGCACCGTAGGCCTCGACCCGGTTCCTGAACTGCTCGGCGATCAGCCAGTAGACCATCGGGGTCGGCACGATGAAGAGCCGGAACTCCTCGGTGTTCGTGCCCGCGAGCAGCGGTACGTCGCTGCCCGCGCCGGCCGCGATCGCGTCGATGGGGCGCCGGGTGATCAGGTCTCCGTCGATCACGGGCATCAGCGACATGCCGCAGGAGGCGATGGTGCTCTCGCCGTACTTCACCGGGTCCGCGGTGGTGGTGATGTCGGCGCCGACCGCCTTCTGGGCCGCGATCAGTTCCTCGATCGGCAGGGCGGCGAGCGCCTGGGCCGTGGGCTCGACGCCAGCCTGGGCGGCGATGGCCTCGAGGACGAGGGTGGCGTCCCCGGCGGTCTGGGCGATGTGCCCGCTGCCGCTCTGCGCGATGGCCTTGTGGAAGAGGCCGGTCTCGAGGGAGAGCAGGGTGAGCACGCTCATCGCGCCGGCGGACTCGCCGAAGACGGTGACGTTGTCGGGGTCGCCGCCGAAGCTCGCGATGTTGTCCCGCACCCATTCGAGGGCGGCGATCTGGTCGTGCAGGCCCCGGTTGGCGGGGAGCGGCGCGTCGGGGATGTACCCGAAACCGTCCACGCCCAGGCGGTAGTTGAGGCTGACGCAGACGACCTCGTCGCGGGCGAAGGTCGCTCCGTCGTAGGCGGTGACGGCCGAGGAGCCGGTGGTGAAGGCCCCGCCGTGGATCCAGACCATGACGGGCCGCAGCTGGTGGGTCTCGGTGACCGGCCGCCAGACGTTCAGGTTGAGCCACTCGTCGCCCGGGACCGACGGGTCCGGCATCAGCTCGCCCAGCTGCCCGTCGATGGTGGGCTTGGGCGGGGTCGGGCCGAACGCGAAGGCCTCCCGGACCCCGTCCCAGGGCGCGGGCCGGGCGGGCGCGGCGAACCGGAGCTCGCCGACGGGGGCGGCGGCGTAGGGGATGCCGAGGAAGCGGGCGATCCCGTCCTCCACCTGTCCGGCGACCGTTCCGTAGCTGGTCTGCACGATCTGCGTCTGAGTGGGCACGTGACTCCTCGATCGGCTCGGGCGGCCCGGGAGACGTCCCGGCGCCACCGCGGCACTACCCTCAGCGATCGAGCGGTATCCCACCGTGACCGGAAACCACGGAAGGTTGTCCCGAAAGCCCCCGGTGTCACATGCGGATCACGATCTTTCCGCGTGCGTGGCCGGCCCTCAGGCGGCGGATGGCCTCGGGCACTTCGGCCAGGGGGTAGGCACGGTCGACGGCCGGGGTGAGCGCGCCGGACTCGATGAATCCGGTGAGGTCCCGCAGGTCGTCGGCCCGCACGGCGGAGGCGAGTGCCCGCAGGCGGTGCCGGACGAAGGGCGACAGCAGCAGGGCCCGCAGCTGGCGGTCGTTGCCGCCGATCCAGCGGCCCTCGTGCTCACCGCCGACGATGACGAGGGTGCCGTGCGGGGTGAGGGCCCGGCGGAGCCGGCCGAGGGGGCGGTTGCCCGCGATGTCGAGGATGAGGTCGTGGCGGCGGGTGCCGTCGGTGGGGTCCTCGCGGGCGTAGTCGAGGACCTCGTCGGCGCCCAGCGAGCGGGCCAGGTCCGCCTTGGCGGCGCTGCACACCCCGGTGACGCGGGCGGCGCCGAGGGCGCGGGCCAGCTGGAGGGCGTACGTGCCGACGCCGCCGCCCGCTCCGATGACGAGGACGCTCTGGCCGGGCTCCAGCCGGCCGACGTCGCGCAGGGCCCTGAGTGCGGCGCTCGCCGACTCCGGGACGACCGCCGCCTGTTCGGCGGTGAGGTTGGCGGGCCGGGGGGCGAGCTGCCGCTCCTTGGCGAGGGCGTACTCCGCGAACGACCCGTCGCAGATGCCGTACACCTCGTCGCCGGGCCGGAAGCGGGTGACGCCGGGGCCCACGGCTTCCACCCTGCCGGCGACGTCCAGGCCCCGGACGCGGTTCTTGGGCGCCCGCAGCCCGAAGCCCGCCGCGCGGATGGCGTAGGGCAGGCCCGCCATCAGGTGCCACACTCCCTGGTCCACGCCTGCCGCGTGGACCCGCAGGAGCACCTCGCCCGGGCCGGGCTCGGGGCGCTCGACCTCTTCGAGGCGGAGCACGTCGGGGGGTCCGTACACGTCCTGGACGATCGCTCTCATGAGGTCTCTCCCTCGCTGACGGTGGTACCGGAGGTGTACTGGAAGACGCTGTCGAGCGGGACGCCGAACACCCGGGCGATCTGGAAGGCCATCTCCAGGGAGGGCGAGTAGCGGCCCTGTTCGATGGCGATCACCGTCTGGCGGCTGACGCCGATGCGGCGGGCGAGCTCGGCCTGGGTCATCTCGTCGTGGGCGAAGCGGTGGGCGCGGATGGTGTTGGTCACCCTGGTCGGCTTCACCACGGGTGGAAGCCGAGCCGGTAGGAGACGAGCTTGACCGACGAGCCGAGGACCGACGACAGGACGAAGGCCAGATAGATCGCGTTGGCGATCCAGAACGGCGCGGCCTCGGCCATGGCCAGCAGGAGCCCGGCCACCGCGCCGATCACCACGAAGGACTGCCCGACGTACTCGCCGAAGCGGTGGATCTCCCGGTCCCGCTGGTCCTTGGTGTTGTCCTCCTTCGCGGAGAGCGCCGCCACCGCGACGTGCCCCGCGACCGACGCCGCGATGGCCAGGCCCACCGCCCACAGCAGGGCTCCGATGTAGGGGGCCTGAGTGAGTGTCACCCCGGCGGGACGTTCCAGTACGGCCCACAGGTACGCCGCGTACGACACCACCGCGACCACCAGCATGATCCAGGCGCGTTTCTCTTCGACCGCCATCCCGGCCCCCTTCCGTGTCAAGAAAACCAGACATCCGAAGTGTCAAAGAAGCGCGACACCATGTCAAGGATTCTTTACCTCGCGTGGCGGATCCGGGCCAGGACCAGGACCGTGTCGTCGGTCGCCGGGTCGGGCAGCAGGGCCGCCAGGATCCGGTCCGCCGCCTCCTCCAACGGACCCTCGACGCCCGCCAGTTGTGCACGCAGGGCGTCCAGGCCCGTTTCGATGTCCTGGCCGCGCGCCTCGACGAGGCCGTCGGTGTACAGGGCCAGGACGGCTCCGTCGGGGAGCCGGGCCTGCGCCGAGCGGAAGGGGACTCCGCCCACCCCCAGCGGGACCGCTAGCGCGCCGCCGAGGGTTTCGACGGTGCCGTCGGGGTGGCGTACGAGGAGCGGCGGGTGGCCGGCGTTGGCGATGCGGGCCCCGCCGGTGTGCGGGTCGTAGACCACGTAGAGGCAGGTGGCCAGTTCGATGCCGGATTCCTGGGCACACGCGTCGAGTTCGGCGAGCAGCCCCTCGGGCTCCGCTCCGTGCCGGGCCAGCGCCTTGGCGGTGATGCGCAGCCGGCCCATGGACGCGGCGGCCGGCACCCCGTGACCCATGACGTCCCCGACGACGAGGGCGATCCGGCCGCCCGGCAGGTCGATCACGTCGTACCAGTCGCCGCCGACCTCGGTGACGCGGCTGCCCGGCAGGTAGCGGTGCGCGATGCTCACGTACTCGCTGCGCGCCAGCGCGCTGGGCAGCAGGGCGCGCTGCAGGGTGAGGGCGATGTCCTGGACCCGGCTGTAGAGGCGGGCGTTGTCCAGGCACAGGGCGGCGCGGGAGGCGAGTTCGCCGGCGAGGCTGAGGTCCTGCTCGGTGAAGGCGGGGCGGGCGGCGGAGCGGCCGAACATGGTGATGCCCTGGACGGTGCCCCGGGCGACGAGCGGGGCGATGAGGATGACGGCCAGGCCGCTGTCGAGCAGCAGCCTGGCGCGGTCCTGGTGCGCGACGGTCCGGGTCGCGAACTCCTCGTCGACGGGGACGCAGATCGGGCGGCCGGCGGCGAGCATCCGGTGGATGCCGGAGCCCGGCGGGTACGTCACCCGGTCGAGGCCGGCCACCAGCTCGGGCGCCGGCGGCGGGAGGACCGTGCCGGAGGCGATCCGGCGGGTGATCAGGGGCAGCCCCGGGTCGAAGGCCTCCGAGGGGTACATCCACTCCACCAGCTCCACCACGCAGCCGTCGCAGAAGTCCGGTACGGCCGCGCCGACCAGCTCCCGGGCGGTGGTGCCCACGTCCAGGGTGGTGCCGATGCGGGCGGCGGCCCGGTCCAGCAGGGCGAGGCGCTGGCGGGCCTGCGTCGCCTCCAGCAGGGCCCGTTCCCGGTCGGTGACGTCCACCAGCAGGCCGCCCACCCCGGGCCGGGTGCCGCCGGCCCGGCTGAGCGGGAAGAGGCTGACCGACCGCACCTGGTCGCGGTCGGGACGGCCCGGTGTGCGCATCCCCACCAGGGCGCCCACGAGGGGCCGGCCCTCGTCGGCGACGGCGCGCAGCATGCCCTGGAACTCGCCGCCGTCGGAGGTGAGCATGATCTCGGCGGCGGCGCGCCCGAGGTGGTCCGCGACGGGGAGCCCGTCCATGTCGGCCAGGGCCTGGTTGAGGTGGACGTAGCGCAGGTCCTCGTCGAGCATCACCAGCCCGATGGGGCAGGTCTCGAACAGGGCGTCGAGGAAGGCGAGGTTCGTCTTCACCCGGTCGAGTTCGTCGCCCCGGCTGGCCAGCCCCATGATCACCGAGTCGCCGGCGGTTCCGGCCACCGGGAAGACCCGGAATCCGCAGTCGAAGACGCTGCCGTCCCGGTGCAGGGCCGGCAGCCGGACCCGCCAGTAGCCGAGGGTCAGGGCGCGCTCCGTCAGCCGTGCGGCCGGGGAGGGTGCGCCTTCGGGCGGCTCGGGGAAGAGGTCCGCGGCCGGCCGGGACAGCACGGCGGCGGCCTCGTGTCCGAAGAGGTGCTGCGCGCCGGGTCCCCAGAAGCGGACCCGGCCGTCCTCGTCCAGGCCGAAGACGGCCACGGGCACGTGCTCCAGCAGCGACCCCGGCTCGGACCGGATCGGACCGGGAGCCTGCGCGCCCCCCGTCTGGTCCGCCGGCACCGCAAGCCTCCTCCGCCCGGGGCGCGCCGAGTGGCCGCATCCGCCCGCGCGGGGGCGGAGGGCTCGCCGCTTCCCTTCATTCTGCGCGCCATCCGGGGAGCGGACATCACGGCGAGGGCGGTGCGGCGACCACGCGGCGCGGATCGAGGACGATCTGCTGGACGGTCCAGCAGTCGGCGGACTCGATCGCCAGCTCGGCGCGGCAGCCGGTGCAGCGCAGATTGGCACCGCCCAGGCCGTCGGGGCCGCAGCAGCCGCCGCGGGGGCCCGGGCCGGCGACGGGGGCCATGCCGCGGGCGTCGCCGGGGCTGAGGACGATGCTGCCGGGCGGGCCCGCGCGTTCCCGTCGCACCTGCCCGGGGCGGTCGGGCAGGTACGAGAACGCGGAGGGCCCGGGATCGTAGGCGAAGCGGCCCGGGGGGATGCGCGGAGGGCACTCCCCCTCGGCCTCGTAGGGCATCGGCCCCTCCCGCTCGGGCAGGGGCATCTCCTCCACCTCGGCGGACACCTCGGTCCCGCAGGCGGAGCAACGGAAGACGGTCATGCCCCATCCTGTCCCGCCCCCGGGCCCCGGGGTGGCCGTCTGCGCGAACGCGTACGCCTCTCGCGGGACGGAGGAGTCAGCGGTGGTTCAGCGGGACGTTCGAGGTGATCGTGCCGTCGGAACCGGACACGGTCACCGCGTGGCGGACGCCGTCCGGTCCGAGGACCACCGCCAGCCAGGCGCTGCCGCCGCCCTGCTGGGCGACCGCGCGCAGGGCCTGGACCTTGCCGCCCTCGACCGCCCCGGCCGCCTTCTCCGCCGCCTGCCCGATCGGCAGGGACGGCAGCGGCGCGGGCGCCGGGGCCTTCCTCGCGAAGCCCCCGCGCGCCTGGGCGCCTTCGCGGACCGCCTTCGGGCCGCCCTGCGGGCCGCCCTGCGGGGCGATCTTGTGGGCGCCCGGGTGGCCGGGGACCTCGGGCCGTGCGAAGTGGCGGACCTTGTCCGCCCGCCCGTCGTGGTGGTGGCCCGCCACGGCGACGGCCGCCGCCCCGCCGCCCACGATCACCGCGGCCGCGCCGGCGGCCACCGCCCAGCGCGCGCCCCTGCCCCGGGGGAGCGCGGCGCCCAGGCCCTTGCGCGGGGACTTCGGGGCCTTCGGGGACTGCTCGGGCTGCTCGGGCTGCTCCGCCTGCTCGTGCCGTTCGGGTCGCTCTGGCTGTTCGGGCTGGGGGAAGGACTCAGACATACCGGCACTCCTCAGACACAACCGGGCACCGCACCCGGCTCGAGGCCGAGCATGCCGAGCCGATGCTGAAGCCCACCTGAAGCCGCCTGAAGACCTCTTCAGCAAGGCGCGGACCGCACCTGAGACCCTGGTCGGCATGCGCGTACTGGTGGTGGAGGACGAACGACGGCTGGCCGTCGCCCTACAGCGGGGGCTCCAGGCGGAGGGCTTCTCGGTGGACGTGGCCCACGACGGCCCGCAAGGGCTGTGGATGGCCTGCGAGCACGACTACGACCTGATCGTGCTCGACATCATGCTGCCCGGCCTCAACGGCTACCGGGTCTGCGCGCGACTGCGCGCGGCCGGCAACGAGTCCGGGATCCTGATGCTCACCGCGAAGGACGGCGAGTACGACGAGGCCGAGGCGCTGGACACCGGCGCCGACGACTTCCTCTCGAAGCCCTTCTCCTACCTCGTCCTCGTCGCCCGGCTCCGCGCGCTGGGCCGGCGTACGGGCCGCCGCCGCCCGCGGACCATGCGGTTCGGCGACCTGTTCCTGGACCCGGCGCGCCACCTGTGCTCCCGCGGCGACACCGAGATACGGCTGACCGCGCGGGAGTTCGCGGTGCTGGAGTACCTGGCCGGGCGGCCCGGCGAGGTGGTGCCCAAGCGGGAGATCCTGGAACAGGTGTGGGACAGCGCCTTCGACGGCGATCCGAACGTGGTCGAGGTGCACGTCAGCGCGGTCCGCCGGAAGATCGACGCGCCGTTCGGCCGGTCCGCCCTGGAGACCGTGCGCGGCGCCGGCTACCGACTGGCGGCCGACGGTGGCTGAGACCCGCTCCGCACGCCGCCCGCTCGGCCCCGTACGCGGCCTCGTACGCGGCATCGTCCCTGGCCCCGTACGCAGCCTCGTACGCCGCCTCGTACGGCGGATCCGGCCCACGACCGTCCGCGCGCGGGCCACCGCGGGCGCCGTCGTCGTCGTGGCGGCGGCCCTGGGCCTGGCCTCCTTCGCCCTGCTCGGGCTGCTGGAGGCCAACCTGCTGCGCAACGCCGAGCGCGACGCCGAGCGGCAGGCCCTGACGATCGCCCGGCTCGCGGCCTCCGGGGGCCTCGACCGGATGCGGGCGCCGCTGCCCGGGGCCGACTTCGTCCAGGTGGTCAACGCCCGCGGCCGGGTGCTGCGGGCCACCCCGAACCTGGCCGGCTCGCCCGCGCTCGGCCCCGCCAGGCCGATGCGCCCGGGCACCGCCTTCCACACCTGGAAGGTCCGCCCGCTCGGCGGCGAACACCGCCTGCGGGTCGTGCAGGTCACCACGGACACCCCGCAGGGCCTGGTCACCGTGTACGTGGGGACCTCGCTGCGCGACGTGGACGCGGCCGACGACACCACCACCGCCGCGCTCGCGGTGGGCGGGCCCCTGCTCCTCGCCACGGTGGCCCTGGTCACCTGGCGGGTGACCGGCCGCGCCCTGCGGCCGGTCGAGGCGATCCGCGCGGAGGTCGCCGAGATCACCGACCGCGATCTGCACCGGCGGGTCCCGGTACCGCCCACGAGCGACGAGGTGGCCCGCCTGGCGCAGACGATGAACACCACCCTGGACCGGCTGGAGTCCTCCGGACACCGCCAGCGCCAGTTCATCGCCGACGCCTCGCACGAACTGCGCAGCCCGCTCACCGTGCTGCGCACCCAGCTGGAAGTGGCCCTGGCCGTCCGGGACCCGGAGCTGTGGCCGGAGCTGATCGGCGGGGCGCTCGAGGACACCGAGCGGCTCCAGCAGCTCGCCTCCGACCTCCTCCTGCTCGCCCGCATCGACGCGGCCCAGCCCGTCACGGCGGTCCGGCTGGACCTGGGCGCCGTGGTGCGGGCCGCCGTGGAGTCCCGCCGGGGCGACCGGGTCCCCGTACGCACCGACCTGGAGGCGGGCGTGACGGTGGAGGGCAGCGAGCTGTGGCTGACCCGGGTGGTCACCAACCTGCTGGACAACGCCCAGCGGTTCGCCGACCACCGGGTGGAGCTCGTCCTGCGCGGCAGCGGCAGCGGCGGCGGCCCGCAGGCGGGCACCGTCGTACTCGAGGTCCGCGACGACGGTCCGGGCATCCCGCCCGACGACCGGGAGCGGATCTTCGAGCGCTTCACCCGGCTCGACGACGCCCGCAGCCGCGACCACGGCGGGGCCGGCCTGGGCCTCGCCATCGCCCGCGACCTCACCACCCATCACGGCGGCACCCTCACCGCCGAGCCCTCCCCCGGGGGCGCCCGCCTGCTGGTCCGCCTCCCGGCGGCCTCCTCCTCCCCCTCCCCCTCCTCCTCCTCCTGACGGGAGCTTGACGCCGGCGGGACGGGTTCATACGGATCGCTGACGGACGGGCCGCGGCGGCCGACGTTCAATGGAGGCCGGACAGCAGGACGGTACGGGGCGACTCGGGAGGACCGGCGGTGGGACGACGAGTGGTGGCGGGCGTGAGCGGCGGCCCGGGGAGCCTGACGGCCCTGCACCGGGCCGCCGACGAGGCCCGGTTGCGCGGGGCGCAGCTGTGGGCGGTGCTGGCCTGGCAGGCTCCGGGCGGGGGCCTGGGCAGCCGCGGCTCCGGCGCCGGCTCCCCCTACCCCGAGTGCCGGGCGGCGGCGGTGGGGCGGCTGCGCGAGGCCCTCGACGCCGCCTTCGGGCCGGGCGGCCCGGGTATCGCCCTGGCCGGGCAGGTGGTGCGGGGCACGCCCGGAGCCGTGCTGGTCGACGCCGTCCGGGACGCCGGCGACCTGCTGGTGGTCGGCGCCGGCTGCCGCGGCCGGCTGCTGGGCGCGCTGCGGCCCTCGGTGGCCCGCCACTGCCTGGCGCACGCACCGTGCCCCGTACTCGCCGTACCGCCGAGCCCGCTGGAGGCGCAACTGCACGCCGTACGGCGCCGCAACGCCTGGCACCTCCCGCTGGACGCGCGGGAACTGGCGGAGTGAACCCGGCGTACGGAACCCGGCCACCGACCGTTCAGCGATTGTCCGATTCGAGGTCACACATCACGCGGGGGACAAGCTAAGATCACGACGTGGTCACAGCCCGCTCGCCCCGTACCCCGCGGGCCCGCTCCTCGGCGGGTCTGCTGCACCTGCTCGGGCTGACCCTGCTGCTGCTCGGCCTGGTCTGCGCGCACGGCGCCGGATCCCACGACTCCGGATCCCACGACTCCGGATCCCACAGCCCCGGGTCCCTCTCCGGATCGCACGGCTCCGCGTCCCACGGCTCCGCCTCCTGGAGCGCCGCCGCCATCGCGACGCCGGCCTCCGCGGCCCTCGTCGACCGGCACGACCCCTCCCACCCGGGCCACGACTGCGCCCACCTTCCGCCGCGGACGGGTACCGCGGTCGACGCGCCTCCCGCTCCCCCGGCCACCGCCCTCGGCCACCCCGTCCGCACGGGCCACGGGGACACGGCCGGCCACGGCTCCGGGGCCTGTCCGGCCGGAGCCGCAGCGGCGCCGCAGGCGCGCACCTCCACCGTCCTCCAGGTGTAGACACCGGGATCCGTCCGGGCCCCTTCCGGGCCCGTCCCCGCGATCGCCGCCGCCCCCGCCCTCCCGGGCCGAGGGGTGCCCGCCGCATGGAGGAACCCCGTTGTCCCACCCCCACGCACGCCCGCTTCGCCCCGGTCTGCCCTGGTCCGGCGCGCTGCTCCTCGCCACGCTGAGCACACTGCTGTTCGCGGTCCTCTCCTGCCCCTCCCATGGGCACACGGACGTCTCCTACGGCTCGTCGGCCGCTGGAGCCTCGCTGCATCCCGGGCCGACACCGCCTGCAGGACCCACCGGCCATCCGCACCCGCACCCCGACCACGGTTCCAGCTGTGCCTCCTCCGACCTGGCCCCCTCCGCCCAGGGCCCGAGCCCCCTGCCCACGGGGCCGGCGCGCCCCGCGGCGGGCACGGGCGCCACCCCGGAGGCCGCCCCGGCCGCGCCGCCGGGCGCCGCCGGGCCCGCGATCGACCGCTCCGGCCGTTCCACTCTGACCATCGTCTGTCGATGGCGGCTCTAGTCCGCTCCCGTAAGTCCGTTCGCAACGGCTGACGTATGCCCAACGGGCGGATCTTGCCCTGCCCCGGCTCGGCATCTCCACGAGCGACCACCTGAAGCACCATCAAACGAGAGCGGAACAATGCATTCTTCGGCCACCGACGTCACTCCCCCCGCCCGCGCCAGCCTGTCCGGGCTGGTCGGCAACACTCCCCTGCTGCGCGTGTCCGAGCCGCTGTCCCCGGCGGGCCGCGGCTTCTGGGCGAAGCTCGAGGGCTTCAACCCCGGCGGCATCAAGGACCGTCCCGGCCTCCACATGGTCGAGCGGGCCCGCGCCAGGGGCGAGCTGAAGCCGGGCGCCCGGATCATCGAGTCGACCAGCGGAACCCTCGGCCTCGGCCTGGCCCTGGCCGGCATGGTCTACGGGCACCCCGTCACCCTGGTCACCGACCCGGGCCTGGAAGCGTCGATGACCCGCCTGCTGACGGCGTACGGGGCGCAGGTCAACGTCGTCTCCGAACCGCACCCCACCGGCGGCTGGCAGCAGGCCCGCCGCGACCGCGTCACCCAGCTGCTGGGGCAGCACCCCGATTCCTGGTGCCCGGACCAGTACAACAACCCGGACAACACCACCGCCTACACCCCGCTGGCCCTCGAACTGGCCTCCGAGCTCAACCACATCGACGTCCTGGTGTGCAGCGTCGGCACCGGAGGGCACTCCGCGGGCGTCTCCCGCGTCCTGCGCCAGCTCTACCCCGAGCTGAAGCTGGTGGGCGTGGACACCGTCGGCTCCACCATCTTCGGCCAGCCCGCGCGGACCCGCGTGATGCGCGGCCTCGGTTCGAGCATCTACCCGCGCAACGTCGCGTACGAGCAGTTCTCCGAGGTGCACTGGGTGGCCCCGGGCGAGGCCGTGTGGACCTGCCGCCAGCTCGCCGCGTCCCACTACGCCGCCGGCGGCTGGAGCGTCGGCGCGGTCGCCCTCGTGGCCGGATGGCTGGCCCGCACCATGCCGGAGGACACCCGGATCGCGGCGGTCTTCCCCGACGGGCCGCAGCGCTACCTCGGCACCGTGTACGACGACGACTACTGCGCCGCGCACGGACTGCTGGACTCCCCTCCGGCCGCGGAACCCGACACGATCGGGCGCCTGGACGAGAAGGAGGTCACCCGCTGGACCCGCTGCGCGACCGTGGTGGACCCGCTGACCCTGCACGTGGCGGAGGTGCCGGCCTGATGAAGGGCACCCTCGCACAGGTCCGTTCGTACGAGCGCAGCGTCCAGCTGCTGATGGTGAACCAGTTCACCATCAACCTCGGCTTCTACATGCTCATGCCCTACCTGGCCACGCACCTGGCCGGCCCGCTGGGGCTGGCCGGCTGGACGGTCGGGCTGATCCTCGGCGTGCGCAACTTCAGCCAGCAGGGCATGTTCCTGATCGGCGGCACCCTCGCCGACCGCCTCGGCTACAAGCCGATGATCATCACCGGGCTCGCGCTGCGCATCGCCGGCTTCGCGACCCTCGGGCTGGTGGACTCCGTGCCCGCGCTCATCGCCGCCTCCGCGGCCACGGGGCTGGCCGGGGCCCTGTTCAACCCGGCCACCCGGGCCTACCTGGCGGCCGACGCCGGGGAGCGCCGGGTCGAGGCCTTCGCCCTGTTCAACGTCTTCTACCAGGCGGGCATCCTGCTGGGCCCGCTGGTGGGCATGGTGCTGACGGGCGTCGACTTCCGCGTCACGTGCCTGGTGGCGGCCGGGATCTTCGCGCTGCTGAGCCTCGTGCAGATCCGGGCCCTGCCGGCCCGCCGGGGCAACGACGCCGCCGAGCGGGAGCGGGGCCCCCGGGAGGGGGTGCTCCGCCAGTGGCGGGGCATCCTCGCCAACCGCCCGTTCCTGCTGTTCTCCGTGGCGATGATCGGCTCGTACGTGATGACCTTCCAGGTCTACATGGCGCTGCCGCTGGAGGTTCGGCGCGTCGGGGGCGAGGGCGGCTTCGGCACGGCGGCGGTGGCGGTGCTCTTCGCGGTGTCCGGGCTGAGCACCATCCTCTTCCAGACCAGGGTCACCGCCTGGTGCAAGGCCCGGATGGAGCCGGGCCGCGCGCTGACCTGGGGGCTGCTGACGATGGGGGTGGCCTTCCTGCCCCTGCTGGCCGCCACGGCGCTGCCCGTGCCGGAGTCGGAGCTGGGGACGCGGCTGCTGGCCGCGGTGCCTCCGGCGCTGTCCGCGCTGCTGCTGGCCGCCGGGACGATGATCGCCTACCCCTTCGAGATGGACACCATCGTCCGGCTGTGCGGCGACCGCCTGGTGGCCACGCACTACGGGCTGTACAACACCATCTGCGGCATCGGCATCGCCGTCGGCAACCTGCTCACGGGGGCGGCGCTGGACGCGGCCCGCTCCGCCGGGATGTCCGCGCTGCCCTGGCTGGCCCTGTTCGCCCTCGGCCTCGGGTGCACGGCCGCCCTGTACGGACTCCACCGCACGGGCCGCCTCGCGCCGCCCGTCCGTGAGGAGCTCCCGAAGGTCCTGGCGGTCTGACCGGGGGCCCATGCGGCGCCGGCGGCCGTGCCCTTCGGGTGCGGCCGCCGGCGCCGGGCGGGGGTCAGGAGATCCCGTACCACTGGCTGGCCCAGCCGGTGTTGATGGTGCTGGTGGACTGCTCGGCCAGGTTCACCGTGGCCGGCAGGGCGTTCTGGCCGGTCAGGACGGTGCTGTAGCGCAGGTTGGGCGGGGTGAGGCCGGCGTTCACCGAGATGCCGGCCCCCGTGGACTTCAGGGTGAGGGCGTTGGTGGCCCAATTGCCATTGAGCAGGAGGGCGATGAAGTAGGTCCCGGGGGCGGCGGTGAAGGGCTTGGCGAGGGCGAGCGGTTTGGCGACCGGGTCGGTCATCAGCTGCGGCGATATGTCGGGGGTGGCCGCACGCAGGGTGCCGGTGGCGTCGTACACGCCCAACTGGCAGTTGGAGAGCTGGGCGTTGGGGTCGAGGCCGGCCAGTCCCAGCCAGATGTTCGACCAGGTGGTCTCCTGGCGCAGCACGATCCGCACCAGGGTGACCCGCCCGCCGACCCCGGCGGCCGACTGGGCGGTGACGTGCCCCGCGTCGTTGGGGTCTCCGGTCCATGCCAGCAGGTTCTGGTCCTGCGGCCGGGGCCCCTCGTACCCGCCCGCCGCACCGCCCGGTGCGGGTGCGGCGGCCGGGGAGCCGCCGCCCGCCGGGTGCGCGGCCCCGCCCGAAGAGGTGCAGCCGGCCAGGACGAACAGCGCGGCGAGCGCGGAGAGGAGACCGCGCGCGGCGGTGGTGCGGGTGGACATGCTTCCCCCATGTGGTGCGGACGTACCGGGGAGTCATGGTCACACGCCCCGGAAGGGCCGGGCCCGTCGGCTGACGGTCCCGGCCCTTCCGGCCTGCGGTCGGAGCGCGGTCAGATGCGGTCGGCCGCGATCAGGACGTACTGGAAGGAGCCGTCCTTGTAGGAGTTGATGAACGCCTCCTCGATACCGGTGACCAGGGAGGACGTGGCCCGCAGCTCCCAGTAGGGCAGGGTGTCGGGGGTCAGGTCGATGACGGCCTGCGGCACGAGGCGGTTGTCCGCCATGGCGCGCAGGTACTCCCGGCGGGAGTGGATGTTGCACTCGAAGTGCGCGTTGATCTGGGAGACCCACTTCGAGGGCTGGCCGTAACGCGGGTTCCAGCAGCCGGTGATGGTCACGTAGCGGCCGCCGACCTCGAGGACCCGGGAGTGCTCGGCGAAGAGATCGTGCAGGTCGACGTACATGCTCGACTCGTTGTTCCACGAGGCCGCGGCCTGGCCGGTCTCGAAGGGGGTGTTCAGCATGTTGCAGACGCGGGCGCGGACGTGGTCCTCGATGCCGAGTTCACGGGCGCGCTGGTTGGCGAAGTCGGCCTGCTTGGCCGAGAGGGTGACGCCCTCGACCTTGCATCCGAAGCGCTGGTGGGCCATGACCATGGAGCCGCCGCGCCCGCAGCCGGCGTCGACGAGGGTGTCGCCCTGGCCGATGGGGCCGAGGTGGTCCAGGAGGAGTTCGGCCTGCGCCGACTCCAGCCGGTGCAGCTCGGCGATGAGCTTCTTCTCGTATTCGCTGTCCTCGGTGTCGCCGAGGGCGGCGTGGTCGATGTCGCCGATGCCGTAGTGGTGGTGGTAGAGGCCGTCGACGTCGCCGAGGCGCAGGTTCACGGGCCGGGCCTCGTTGTTCCAGTAACGGGCGATGTCCCCCTGGTAGGGGGTCGTCGGCGAGGGGATGAGCACGGAGGAGCCGGCGGCAGTGGCGGTGGTGGTGAGATCGATGCTAGTCACGGATAAGTCCCATCCTTACCAGAAATCGGGCAGGCTGTAGCGATATGTGTTGGTCTGGTGCCAGTAGTGGTTGCCGTCGACCCATACGGCCACTCCCCGCAGGAAGCGCAGCACGCTCGGTACGGGGCAGGCGGCGGCCAGGGCGGCGGACTCGGCTTCGAAGTCGTGCATGAGCTCGTTGTGGACCTCGACCGCCTTCAGATAGCCCTCCCGGTCGGAGAGGCCCTCACGTTCGGCGATCACCACGGGCAGGTTCAAGTGCCGCCCGGGGCTGGCGAGTTCCTTGGTGTACGAGTACAGGTCGTTGACGATGGTGCTCACGTTCCCCGCGAGCGCGAGTACCCGCTGCATGGCGGGCAGGGCGTGCAGGTCCGTCGGCAGTTCGTAGCCGCCGACGGTGTCCGTGATGGTGGGACAGGGGCGGAAGTTGTTGAACTGCCGCATCACCAGGTACTCCCACACCTCGGGCATGTGGTCCGTCTGGGCCCAGGCACCCTCGGCGAGGTAGCCGAGGTGCAGGCGGGCCATGTCGTGCCGGAACCGGTCGGCCTGGGCGGGGGTGGACTGCTGGACGAAGTACTCCATCGCGGAGCGGTAGGAGCGGCGCGGGGCGTCCTCGTGGAGCGACTGCGCCCACTGGGGGTGGTACTCCTTCGTCGTGTGCAGGGGGTCGAGGGCGGTGTGCGCCAGGAGCAGGCGCCCGCCGAGACCGATGGGCGAGCCTCCGTGGTCCTCGCAGTACATGTCGTCGACCGCGTTCTCGGCGACCATCAGCCGCGCGGCGATCATCAGGTGGTCGACGGTCGGGGCGTCCGGGTGGCAGGCGACCATGTAGCGCCCGGTGGAGAAGCCGTCGAACTGGCCCTCCCAGTCCTCGGGGTACAGCTCGACCTCGTCGAGCGCCCAGGCCTTGATCCGGCGGCTGACCTCCGCCACCAGCGCCGGATCGGGCTCCGCCACCGGGTGGTAGTAGAGGCCCGGGATGTGCAGTGCGTCCACCGGCGCCGCGGGGGCGGCCGCCTCCGCGTACGGGGCCAGGTGCAGCGCGGCCGTGCCCAGACCGCTGGGCCCGCGCATGATCCGCTCCAGGGCCGGGCCCGCCTGCCTCACCTCGGCGGCGCCCTCCCCCGGCACGGACACGGGCTCCGGGGCGGGGGCGGTGCCGAAGGGCAGGACGGGCGGGGACGGCAGGGCGGGCCGGGCGGGGACGGCGACCTCCGCGGCGGAGGCCTGTGCCGGGGCCAGGCCGTGGGACAGGGCGTTGGCGAGGACGTGTGCCCCGAAGTGCGCCGCGGCGGCGGGCAGGCCCGACTGCAGAGGGGAAGGCCCGGGCTCGGGCATCCGTAACTCCTTGGTGAGGTGGGTGAGGTGGCCCGGATCCCGGGCACGCCTGGCCGGCCCGGGAGGGTCCGGGCCGTCGTGGCCGTGGGGCAGGTCGTCCTCCAGGGGGACGTTGCCCCTAGTCGCGCCTGCGGGCGATCTGTACGTTCTCCAGCACGCCGAGGGCGTCGGGCACCAGGATGGCGGCGGAGTAGTAGGTGGTGACCAGGTAGGAGATGATCGCCTGCTCGCTGATGCCCATGAAGCGCACCGACAGGCCCGGCTCGTACTCCTCCGGCAGACCGGTCTGACGCAGACCGATGACGCCCTGGTTGTCCTCGCCGGTACGCATGGCGAGGATGGAGCTGGTGTTCTCCTTGCTGATGGGGATCTTGTTGCACGGCAGGATCGGCACCCCGCGCCAGGCCGGCACCTGCTGCCCGCCGACGTCGACGTGGTCCGGGTAGAGTCCGCGGGCGTTGAACTCGCGCCCGATCGCCGCGATCGTCTTGGGGTGGGCGAAGAGGAACTTCGTGCCGCGGCGGCGGCAGAGCAGCTCGTCGAGGTCGTCCGGGGTGGGCGGGCCCGAGTGGGTCTGGATCCGCTGCTTGAACTCGGCGTTGTGGAGCAGGCCGAACTCCCGGTTGTTGATCAGCTCGTGCTCCTGGCGCTCGCGCAGCGCCTCGATGGTGAGCCTGAGCTGTTCCTCGGTCTGGTTGTGCGGGCCGTTGTAGAGGTCGGCGACCCTGGTGTGGACGCGCAGGACGGTCTGCGCGACGGAGAGCTCGTACTCGCGGGGCTTGAGCTCGTAGTCGACGAAGGCGCCGGGCAGCTCGTACTCGCCCGTGTGGCCGGCCGACATCGCGATCTCGGCCTCGCCGTGACGATTCTGCCGCTGCTGGGGAAGCTCGCTGAAGTGCTGGATGTGGGCCTGCAGGCTCGGCGCCCCGGACAGCACGGCGGCGAACTCGGCGCGGGAGAGGGTGAGCAGGGTGCCCGCGGTCTCGGCGGTGGCGGTGTAGTCCCAGGTGGCGTCGCCGTCCAGGAGGGCGTTCTCGCCGAACCGGTCGCCGTCCGCGAGTACGGCGACGGCGACCTCGTCGCCGTACTTGCCGACGGAGGTCTGGTTGATCCGGCCGTGGGCGATCAGGTGGATCTCGTCGGCCGGGGTGCCGCGCTCGACCAGCACCTCGCCGACCCGGAAGTCCCGCTGGACGCACCGGCCGGCGAGCGCGGTCAGCACCTCCAGGTCGTCGAAGCCGCGCAGCAGGGCCAGTTCGCCCAGCTCGCGGGGGATCACCCGGACGGTGCCGCCGTCCTGGATGAACTCGATGCAGCCGTCGCCGACCGTGTAGCTCAGCCGGCGGTTCACCCGGTAGGTGCCGCCCTTGGTCTCCACCCAGGGCAGGCTCCGCAGCAGCCACCGGGAGGTGATCTCCTGCATCTGCGGGGCGGACTTGGTGGTGCTGGCAAGGTTGCGGGCCGCCGCCGTGCTCAGGCTGGACTGCTGTGGCGGTTCCAGCTGTGCTTCCGGGCTGGTGTCAACGGTCATGGGTCGAGCTCTCCTTCGTAAGCGCGGTGACGGGCATAGGTGCAGGTCACCGGTGAAAAAGGAAAAAGCGGGCGAATCTCCGGCAATCCGTCCACATCTCGGGGAACACTAACGGCCGGTGGCGCCGGATGACCTTGAAACGCCGAGGGCATTACCTCGATGCAGTGATCTTGGCCGGTAGGGGGTTTGACCGGGTGAACAGCGATATCCGGCCTGCTCGAGGGCGCGCCCGGTGCGCCGGGACGCAAAAAGGCCCCTCCTGCCGGGGAGTCTTCCGCCGGCAGGAGGGGCCCAGGGGCGACCGTCAGGTGCGGTACGCGAAGTAACGCGCGTCCGGGTAGGACGCGATGATGCTCGCGAGCGACTTACGGTACGTGTTGGTCGAGTGGTACGTGAGGTACGGCATCCCCTTGGTGCTGCGGTAGGTCACCATCATGGAGTGGTCCTTGGACCCGTCCTTGTTGAAGTCCACCTGCAGGATGTCGCCGACGTCCATCTGGTACACGTTGGCCAGGTTGGCGGCCCGCTGGTTGGACAGCGTGAACCAGGCCCACTCGTTCGCGCCGACCCAGGAGTCCGACTGGCGGGTGCCGTCGTACCACCAGTTGCGGTAGTCCGACGAGGAGCCCGGAACGGGCTTCCAGGCGCCCGCGTTCAGCGCCTGGCTGATGAAGTTGGTGCAGTCGCCCCCGGCGCCGTTGAACTTCCGGTACGCCGGGTTGTAGTTGCTCCAGTACTTCTCCGCGTACTTCGCCATGGCGGCGTAGTCGTACGCGCCGCCGGTCTTCACCTTGGGGTTCGGGGTGGCGGGGTACTTGGTGGCCGCGGGCGTGCCGTCGGGGTACTGGTTGCCGTCGTCCTTGACGACGTTCGCCTTGGCCGCCACGGGCTCGTTGATCGCGACGGGACCGTTCCCGGCGTCCTGGGACTTGATCGAGGTCAGTTCCCAGGCGCCGCGCTTCTTGCTGGTGAGCGTCAGCTCGTAGCGCGTCTTGAAGTCGGTGGTGGCCGGCTCGTCCCCGTGCACCTTCTTGTAGGTGAGCATGGTCTGCTCGGTGACCTGGACGGTCGCCTTCCCCCCGGTGACCGTCGCACGGTCCACGGCGACGCGGGTGTCGGCGCCCGTGTAGGCCTCACCGAGCTCCGCGAGCCGCGTCTTGCGGGACCGCAGCGTCGTCATCGCCGCGTCCTCGTCCTTCTTCAGCTTCGCCGACATGCGCGTCTTCCCGGAGGCGGGAGCGGCGCCGCGCTGCCCCGGCTGGTCCTCGACCAGGGCCTGCGTACGCTGCGAGAGCACGTCGTCGGCTATGCGGGCGAAGGCGTCCGCGGTGGCACGGTCGGCCTCTTCCGGCGTGCCCGCGCTCGCGGAGTAGGCGAACAGGCTTCCGGACGCCAGGGCCACGGTCAGGGCCGCGACGGCGGCAAGCCTGAACCTCTTAGGTATCACTGTGTTTCCCCTTGTCACCCGGTCCACACGGACCGGGGGACGGAATCTTCGCACAACTGGGCGACCGGTTCGTGGCGTTCCGTTTCCCGGGCCGTCACCCGGCGGCAGTCCCCCCGCCCGCGGGCGCCCCGCCTCCGCTTCGTCACCGGAAACGGTCCGCCGGGCTCCGCACGGGAATGCCACCCCTCCCCGCCGTCTTCACAGAAAATGCATCTAGGGTATGCGGGGGAAGCACAGCACAGGGGGCATTCGGAGTGGGCAGGCAGGATACGTCCTCAAGAGGGCGATCGCGGGGCAGACGGGCGGCCCCGAAGGGCGTCGACGCGACCCCGGCGGGGCGCCGCAGGAAGGCCGGGGCGCGCCGCCGGGCCTCCTCGGGGGCCGGCCGGCTGGGCGCCCTCGCGCCGGCGCTCGCACCTGCCATCGCCGCGGCGCGTACGCAGCTGCGGCGCCTGAAGCCCGAGTTCCCGAGGCCGGGGCGCAGCGGCTGGCGCCGGTGGATTCCCTCGGCGCGCCAGTGGCTGGGTGCCTGCCTGTACACCTTCATAGGCATGACCGGCTTCGTCGTGATCGCGTACGCGGTCACGGACATACCCGATGATCTTAACTCATTCGCGACACAGCAGGACAACGTCTACTACTGGGCCGACGGTTCGACGATGGCCCGGACGGGCTGGGTCAGCCGGCAGGAGATGCCCCTGGACAGGGTGCCCCCCAAGGTCCAGGGGGCCGTACTGGCCGCCGAGAACGCGAGCTTCTACTCGGATCCCGGAGTCTCGCCGTCCGGCGTCCTGCGCGCCGTGCGCGCCGCGGCGACCGGAGGGGAGACCCAGGGCGGGTCCACCATCACGCAGCAGTACGTGAAGAACGCCTACCTGAGCCAGGAACGCACCCTGTCCCGGAAGTTCACCGAGCTGCTGCTGGCCGTGAAGCTGGACAACCAGACGAGCAAGCAGCAGATCCTCCAGGACTACCTCAACACGAGCTGGTTCGGGCGCGGCACCTACGGCATCCAGCGCGCGTCCCAGGCGTACTACGGCAAGGACGTCTCGCAGCTCAATGCCAGCGAGGGCGCCTTCCTCGCCTCCCTCCTCAAGGGCGCCGGCCTGTACGACCCCGCCCTCGGCAAGGAGAACCACGAGCGGGCCGTCGAGCGGTGGACGTGGATCCTGGACCGGATGGTGGTGACGGGACAGCTCTCGGCCTCCGAGCGCGCCACCTACACGCAGTTCCCGGAGCCCTCGCCCCATTCCCTGGTCGGCATGCCGGGCGCGCAGAACGGCTACCTGGTGGAGATGGCCAAGGCGTACGCGATCAAGGCCGGCCAGCTCAAGGAGTCCGACTTCGACCTCGGCGGCTACCAGATCTACACCACCTTCGACCAGGCCCGTATGACCGCCCTGACGGCCGCGGTCCAGGAGGCCCAGAAGGGCTTCGACGCGGAGAAGCGTCCCGACACCGACAAGCACGCGAAGATCGGTGCGGCGAGCGTCGCCCCCGACGGGCGGCTGCTCGCCGTGTACGGGGGCCCCGACTACCTGAAGCAGGGCTTCAACCAGGCGAACGCGACGACGATCCCGGCCGGCACGGTGTTCACCCCGATCGTCTACGCCGCCGCCCTCGAGGACGGCGTGGTGCGCACGCGCGGCAAGGCCCGTACGCCCGTCTCCCCCGCCAGCCCGTACGACGGCAACGACCAGGTGACCGTGCAGACGCCCGAGGGCCCGTACTGGGACCGCAGCGGCAAGGTGGTCAAGGGGCGCAACGAGGGGGATCGCAGCTGGGGGCAGGTGACCTTGCAGCAGGCCGTGGCCAACTCCGTCAACACCCCCATGCTGCAGCTCGGCCTCGACGTCGGCCTGGACCGGGTGGAGTCCTTCGCCGAGCGCTCGGGGCTGCTCCGGTCGAGCCTCGGGCCGCGGATCCCCACCTTCGCGCTCGGGGAGAACTCGACGCCCAGCGCGATCCGGATGGCCGGCGCCTACCAGACCTTCGCCGCGGACGGCATGCACACCGACCCGTACTCGGTGCGCTCGGTCACCCGCGCCGGTGCCACGGTGCCGCTCGTCGCGCCGAAGCCGATCCGGGCGATCTCGCAGAAGACCGCCCGTTCGGTGACGGACGCCCTGCGGGCCACCGTCACGGAGGGCTCCGCGAAGTCCCTGGGCAAGACGTACGCCGGAACGGCGGGCAAGACCGGCACCACCGCCGCGAACACGGCGGGCTGGTTCGTGGCCAGCACCGGCAAGGAGACCACGGCCGTCGTGGTCTACCGGATGGCGCTGACCGACCTGATCCCGCTGCCGCTGACGGGGCTGGGCGGCGACGCCCCGGGGACCCCGGGCAGCGCGCGGTCGGTGCGCCTGTGGGCCGACTACATGAAGGCGGTGAAGTGAGCGCCCGCTACTTGACGATCGCCTTCCAGTCCGGCGCCTGCGCCGGGTCGAGCATCCGCAGCTGTGCCAGGACCTTCGGGTCCTGGGCGTCCAGCCAGTCCGCCACCTCCCGGAACGAGGCGCAGCGGACGTCCTGGCGCGTGCAGACCTCCCTCATGACGTCCTCGACGGCCTTCATGTAGATGCCGCCGTTCCAGTCCTCGAAGTGGTTGCCGATGAACATGGGCGCCCGGCTGCCGTTGTAGACGCGGTTGAAGCCGTTCATGTACGAGCCCCGGACCTGGGCCTGCCAGCCGGCGAACTTCGTCGGGTCGCCCTGGGTGCTGTCACCGGACTGGTTGTAGAGGAAGTTGAAGTCCATGGAGAGGACCTGTACTTCTTTGCCCTGCAGGGGGACGAGCTGGAGGGGAAAGTTCCATATGCCGTCCACCTTGCCCGGCCACAGCTGGAAGTCTCCCGAGGAACTCGCGTCGTAGCGCCAGCCGTACGGCTTGATCGCGGTCAGCAGGTTCTTCTGGCCCTCCAGGCAGGGGGCGCGGCCGCCGACCACCTCCCGGTCGGGGTCGAAGGGCAGGGGCGCCTCGCCGGTGAAGCCGGTGTTGGTCTTCCAGCCCTTCATGAAGGCGTACGTCTGGTCGATCTCGCTCTTCCACTCCTCCGCGCTCCAGTCGCCGCCGCCCTTGGGGCCGCAGAAGTGCCCGTTGAAGTGCGATCCGATCTCGTTGCCGTCGGTCCAGGCGCCGCGCAGCTGTCCGATCGTGGACCTCACGTGCGGGACGGTGGGGTACGAGATGGCGGCCGCGCCCTGGCCGTGCTGCGGCGGGCGGTAGAGGCCCTTCTTGGACTCCGGCAGCAGGTAGATGCCGGTGAGGAAGAAGGTCATGTGGGCCTTGTTCTCCTTGGCCACCTGACGGAAGTGGGAGAAGAGGTGGTCGTCGCCCTCCAGCGCCCCGTCCCAGGAGAAGACCACGAACTGCGGCGGCTTCTCGCCGGGCTTCAGCCGCTCGGGCTTGAGCTGTCCCGGCTGCGGCCCGGTGTAGGAGGTGGAGCCGTCCCCCAGTACCTCGACCTTGCCGTCCCAGTTCTCCTTCGGGCCCTTGCCCGCACCGGGCCGGCCGGCCACCCCGCCCGAGGACGCGGGGGCCGCCAGGCGCGCCTCGCCCTGGGCCTCCGAGCCGCCGAGGGTGAACGCGTACGCGGTTGCGGCCCCGCCCACGACGAGCACGGCGGCGGCGCCGATGCCCAGGCGCTTGCGGTTCTGCGTCTTGCGCTGCGCCTTGCGGGCCGTACGGGACTCCGCCCGGGCGCCCCCGGCGCCGTCGGTCTTGGTCATCGCGGCCCTACCCCCCTGATCACCGCAGCCGGGCCGCGCATGGATGGTTCGTATGAATATAGAACTTGTCGCCACAGCTCCTGTACCACGGCCCCCCTCTCTCCGTCACTTCACAGCCGGTTCACAGCCGGTTCACAGCCCGCCGCCATCCTTCCCCCCTGCGTCCTCGACAAGCCGGCCGAGGCGGACCGGCGGGATGCGGGGCACCGGCGGCCGTGCGATAACGGCAGCATGACGGACTTCCCCACGGCCGAGGCCGCTGAGATCAAGGTCAGCTTTGTCGGCGCGGAGGCCGAGGAGGCCTTCGATGCCCTGGAGCTGGACCGCGACGACGGGCGCCGTCGCGCGATCCACTTCTGGGACAGGCCTCGGCGGTCCGCCGGGGCGGAGATCACGCTGCCCCTCCTGGAGCAGAACGTCATCCTGCGCCTGCGCCGGGACCGGGAGGGGAGCGGGTCGAAGCGCGAGGCGGACCTGACCGTCAAGCTGCGGCCGTGTCCCCGGCTGCCGTCCCCCTGGCTCAGGGAGCGCGAGGGCGAGCAGTGGGAGTTCACGGTCGAGGAGGACCGGCCGGGTCCCGCGTTCAAGCCCGTACTGGCGGCCTCGCTCCAGGCCGAGCGGGAGTTCGAAGCGGCCCTCGACGCGGAGCGCGGCTCCTTCGGCCGGCTGCTCGCGGAGCCCCAGCGGGAACTGCTCGACGCCGTCGGCCTGACCGACGGCCGGCTCGAGGACCTGACGGCGCTCGGCCCCGTGCACGCCGTCCGGTGGAAGCAGGAGTGGGACGAGCTGCCCCGCACCGTGACGATCGAGGAGTGGACCACCGACGACGAGCTGCGGTTCCTCGAGGTGTCGGTGCGCGCGGACCTCGAGGACGCGCCCGAGGTCCAGGAGCTGCTCACGCGGGCCCTGCGGGAGCGCGACCTCACCCCGCCGCTGACCGGCGAGACCAAGACCCGGGCGGTCATGACCGCGCTCGCCCGGACCCTGGGACTCTGAGGCCGCGTCAGGCCGAGGTGAGGGCGGCGGCGCCGAAGGAGACGTCGAAGCGGTCGCACCAGATGGTGAGGCTGGTGTACTCGGACAGCTTCACGTCCGCCGGGATCGCGTAGTTCTGGTCCCCCTTGTTGCCCTTGAGGCTGCCCAGGCTGACGTGCTTCCCGTCGTCGAAGACGCGCCAGCCGGCCACGCCCTCCTTCACCGGGGCATCGGTCAGCCACACCCGCAGGTCGGGCCCGTTGCTGGTGTCCAGCCCCTCCAGCCGCAGGACGTGCGAGCCGTCCGCCAGGCGGACGATCCGGACCGTTCCGGTCGTCGTGTGCTCGTGGCTGATCAGGCTGCCCTGCGCGAGGGTGCGGGGGGCGGCCGGCGCCGCGCCGGCGGCGGACGCCGGCGCGCTCGCCGCGGCGCCGGGCAGGGCCTCGCTGACCGTCTGCTCCTGCCACAGCTTCCACGGCTGGAACCAGTACAGCCCCACCGCCACCAGTACGACCGCCACGGCCACCGCCACGCTCGCCACCGGCCCCCGTCGCCGCCGCCCGCCTTCACGTCCCACTGTGTACTCCTCGTGCTCTCGTTCATCGTTCAGGAACGATTGAACGGGATCGGGGCCGCGGGGCCCAGAGGATCCGGGATGACGAAAGCCTTACGGCGTGTGCGCGGAGCGCGCGGAGGCGGGACGCGTTTCGTACATGCGCACCGCGACGAGGAGGCCGGAGGCCCCCGTGAGGGCCGCGACGGCCTGGATGGCGGTGGTGAGGCCGTAGGCGTCGGCGAGGGCTCCGGCGAGGAGGGCGCCGACGGCGAAGCCGCCGTCGCGCCACAGGCGGTAGACGCCGACGGCACGGGCGCGCCAGGCCGGGTGGGCGACGTCGCCGATGACGGCGAGCAGGGTGGGGTAGACGAGTGCGGTGCCGACGCCGAGGAGGATCTGGGCCCCGGCCCAGACCCCGAAGGTGGTGCCGGCGGCGACGAGGGCGAGGGCGGCGGCCTGGAGCAGCATGCCCGTGGTGATGAGGTGTTTGCGGCCGGTGTGGTCGGACCACCAGCCCGTGAGCAGCTGGCCGGCGCCCCAGACGGCGGGGTAGAGGGCGGCGAGGATGCCGATCCGGGCCAGGGACAGGCCGTGGGCGGCGAAGAGGAGGGGGAAGAGGCCCCAGGCGAGCGCGTCGTTGAGGTTGTTGACCAGGCCGGCCTGGCTGGCGGCCGAGAGGGCCTTGTCGTGGAGGCTGGTCAGGAGCGCGATCCGGGCGGTGGTCGGTTCCCCGTCGGCCTTATCGCCCGCCGGGGTGGGGTGGCGGGCGGCTTCGAGGCGGGCGTGGCCGCGGGTCTCGCGTACGGCGAAGACGGACAGGCCCAGGGCGAGGACGGCGTAGGCGGCCCCCAGCAGGAACGGCTGCGGCCGGAGCCCCGCGTGTTCGGCGATGGCGCCGGTGGCCATGGCGGTCGCCGCGACGGCGCCGTATCCGGCGGCCTCGTTGAATCCCATGGCCAGGCCGCGTCTTTCGGGGCCGGCCAGGTCGATCTTCATGATGACGGTGGTGGACCAGGTCAGGCCCTGGTTGACGCCGAGCAGGACGTTCGCGGCGATGATCCAGCCCCATGACGGGCCCCAGGCGAGCATCGCGGGCACGGGCAGGGCGATCAGCCATCCGGCGATCAGGACCGGCTTGCGGCCGAAGCGGTCCGACCAGGTCCCGGCGAAGAAGTTGGTGACGGCCTTCGTCGCGCCGAACGCCACGATGTAAGTGAGGGCCGCGGTGTGGGCGGACAGGTGGAAGACCTCGCCGGCGAGCAGCGGCAGGACGGTGCGTTCCTGGCCGAGCATCCCGCCGACGAGCGCGTTGACCGCGACGAGCAGGGCGAACTGGGGGAGGTTGGCCCGCAGTCCGAGTCGTGGGCCGGTAGGGGGGTCGCCGCCGGTGCGGCCGCTCACTCGCCCACCCGCAGGGGGCGGCCGGTGGCCTCGGCCCAGTCCCCCGGGCCGCCGGCGAGGACGGCGAGGTCCTGGTGTCCGGCGCGCTGGAGCAGGCTGGCGGCGGTCATGGCGCGCTCGCCGTGCCCGCAGGTCACCACGGCGCCGGCCGGCACCTCGTCGGAGCGGGCCGCGAGATCGCCGAGTTCGATGGGGACCGCGTCCGGTATGTGTCCCGCCAGGTGCTCCGCCCGCTGCCGGACGTCGAGGACCGGACGCCCGGCTGCCATGCGGTCGGCGGTGAGCAGCTCCAGCGTCTGCTGCCGCTCGCCCGCGCCGGTCCAGGCGTCCATGCCTCCGGCGAGGTGTCCGGCCAGCCGCTCGTACCCGATCTTCAGGGCCTGCCAGGTGAGCTCGGCGAGGTCCTGGCCGGGGGCGGTGACGAACACGAGCGGGCTGTCGTCGGGCAGCAGCCAGCCCAGCCAGGTGGCGAACTGCCCGCGCAGCGTGATGGAGACCGCGCCCGGTACGTGGCCGGCGGCGAAGTCGGCGGCGGGGCGTACGTCGACGAGCCGGGCGCCCCGGCCGAGGAGGCCGCGGACCTCGGCCACCGTGAGCGGGGCGAGGGCGGGTGCGGGGCCGAGGACCGCGGGCCCGCGCCGGTTCGCCTCGGCCAGCCGGTCGAAGTACGCCGGGTAGGAACCGAGGCTGCCCAGCAGCTGCCGTACGAAGGTGTCCTCGTCGGGCGCGGAGAGCAGCGGGTTGGCCCGCCGCTGGTCGCCGATGGTGGTGGTGCGCTCGGCGCCGGGAGGGGCGGAGCAGAAGGAGCCGGCGCCGTGGGTGGGCCAGACCGGGGTGTCGTCCGGCAGCCCGGCCAGGCGCCGCAGTGAGTGGTACTGGGCGCGGGCCAGCTCCTCGGCGCGGTCGGCGCCGAGGAGGTCGGTGCGCGCCGCCGAGCCGACGATCAGCGAACCGCCGGTGAAGACGCCCAGCTCGCGCGGGCCGTCCAGGAGGAGGAAGGAGAGGTGTTCGTCGGTGTGGCCCGGGGTGGCCAGCGCCCGCAGGGTCAGCCCGCCGAGGTCGGTCTCGTCGCCGTCGGCGAGGGGCGTGTGCGGGAAGGCGCGGTGGCCGGCGGCGGAGGCCAGTACCGTCGCGCCGTCCTCGTGCGCGAGCTGTACGGCGCCGGAGAGGAAGTCAGCGTGCAGGTGGGTGTCGGCCGCGTACGCCACCCGCAGCCGCCGCCGGCCGGCGGCGGCCCGCAGCGCGCGCAGGTCCCGGGCGGCGTCCACCGCGAGGGCGCGTCCGCCGCCGAGGCCGACGAGGTAGGCGCTGTTGCCCAGTCCCTCGTCCACCAACGGTGTCACGTGATCGCCGGCGAAGCCCATCAGGTCCTCCTGATGCCACGGTAGGGGCTCCGTGGTCCGGGCGCCCGCCGGCTGCACCGGCGCGGCCGCAGGGCCATACGGCAACGACGGTCCGCAGAGTGCAAGAATTGCAAAAGTCTGCAATTCAATAGATGCTGTGGTCGCTGTGGTCGCTGTGTCCGTAGGGAGCCGCTGGCGCAGCACCAGACGACAGGTCTCCGGGCGCAGAAGGGTGCGAAGAGTGGCGGTTCCGCTGTATCAGGCCAAGGCCGAGTTCTTCCGGATGCTCGGACACCCCGTGCGCATACGGGTCCTGGAGCTGTTGCAAGGCGGGCCGCTGCCGGTGCGGGAGCTGCTGGCGGAGATCGAGGTCGAGCCGTCGGCACTGTCGCAGCAGCTGGCCGTCCTGCGACGCTCGGGCATCGTCACATCGGTCCGGGACGGCTCGACCGTGGTGTACGAGCTGGCCGGCGGGGACGTCGCCGAGCTGATGAGCGCGGCGCGGCGGATCCTGACCGAGGTGCTGTCCGGGCAGACGGAGCTCTTGCAGAAGCTGCGCGGATCCGGGGACCAGGCGTCATGAACACCCTTCTGCTCCGAGCGGCGGGCCGGGTGAGGGCCGTACTGCCCACGCGCGCCGACGTCACCGTCATGGCCCGCAGTCCCCGCCGGGACCTGCTCGCCGGCCTGACCGTCGCGATCGTGGCACTGCCGCTGGCACTCGGATTCGGGGTCTCCTCCGGCCTGGGCGCCGAGGCGGGGCTTGCCACCGCGGTGGTCGCGGGTGCGCTCGCGGCCCTGTTCGGCGGGTCCAACCTTCAGGTGTCCGGGCCGACCGGTGCGATGACGGTGGTCCTGGTTCCGATCGTCGCCCAGCACGGGCCCGGTGGCGTGCTGACCGTCGGCTTGATGGCCGGTGTCCTGCTCATCGCGCTGGCCCTGCTGCGCGCGGGACGCTACATGCAGTACGTCCCGGCGCCGGTGGTGGAGGGCTTCACTCTCGGCATCGCGTGTGTGATCGGCCTCCAGCAGGTGCCGAACGCCCTCGGGGTGGAGAAGCCGGAGGGCGAGAAGGTCCTCCTGGTTGCCTGGCGGTCGCTGGTGGAGTTCGCGGCGGCTCCGAACTGGACCGCGATCGGGCTCTCCCTCGGCGTCGCGGCGGTGATGCTGCTGGGCGCGAGGTGGCGGCCGGCGATTCCGTTCTCGATCGTCGGGGTCATCGCCGCGACGGTGGTCGCGCAGGTCTTCCACCTCGATGGCGCGGCCCCGATCGGGGACCTTCCGTCCGGGCTGCCCGCTCCTTCCCTCGCTTTCCTCGACGTGTCCGCGCTGGGGTCGCTGCTCGCCCCGGCGGTGGCGGTGGCGGCGCTGGCCGCGCTGGAGTCACTGCTGTCCGCGACCGTGGCCGACGGCATGACGGTCGGGCAGAAGCACGATCCGGACAGGGAGCTCTTCGGGCAAGGGATCGCCAACCTGGCCGCCCCGTTGTTCGGCGGTGTCCCCGCCACCGCGGCGATAGCCCGTACGGCGGTCAACGTCCGCACCGGAGCCTCCTCCCGGCTGGCCGCGCTGGCACATGCCGCCGTGCTCGCGGTGATCGTGTTCGCCGCCGCGCCTCTCGTGTCGAAGATCCCGCTCGCCGCTCTCGCGGGCGTGCTGCTGGCGACCGCGATACGGATGGTCGAGGTCGGCTCCCTGCGGGCCATGGCGAAGGCCACCCGCTCGGACGCGGTCGTGCTGGTCCTGACCGCCGCGGCCACCCTCGCGCTCGACCTCGTCTACGCGGTGATCATCGGCCTGGTCGTGGCCGGCGCGCTCGCGCTGCGGGCCGTCGCCGCCCAGGCCCGCATGGACCAGGTGGACTTCCGCCCCGACCTGCCCGGCGAGCACAGCGACGAGGAGCACGCCCTGCTGGCCGAGCACATCGTCGCCTACCGCATCGACGGGCCCCTGTTCTTCGCCGGCGCCCACCGCTTCCTGCTGGAACTGTCCGAGGTCGCCGACGTGCGCGTGGTCATCCTGCGCATGTCACGCGTCACCACGATGGACGCCACCGGCGCCCTCGTCCTCAAGGACGCGGTCGAGAAGCTGAACCGGCGCGGGATCGCCGTGATGACCTCCGGCATCCGCCCCGGCCAGCGCCAGGCGCTGGAATCGGTCGGCGCGCTCGACCTGCTGCGCTACGAGGGCAGGGAGTACGCCACCACCCCCGAAGCGATCGCCGGGGCCCGCAAACACCTGGAACAGGCAGGACTGCTTCCCGCCACGCACCACCCACACCCGCACCGCATCCGGAAGGCACCGCGATGAGCGTCCCCACCGACCGCCGCATGCTCGACGTCTCCGGGACGGAAGCCCTCTGGCTCCTGGAAGGCTCCACCCAGGGCCGGCTCGTCTACATCCAGCGCGAGCAGGCCGTCGTCCGCCCCGCCACACACGTCCTGGAATACGGGCGCCTCGTCGTCCGCGCGCCCGTGCAGGCCGCGACGGTCGGCACCAGAGCCCTGCTGACGTACCAGGTCGACGAGATCCGCCACCCGGCGGGCACCGGCTGGACGGTGACCGCCCACGGCCCGGCCGACGTCATCACCGACCCCGACGAGGCCGCCCACTACCGCCGCACCCTGCCCGGCTGGAGCCATGGACCCCACGACACCCTGCTGCGCCTGCGCCCGCAGTCCGTGTCCGGGTTCCGCCTCGCCCGCACGCTGGACGGAGGGGCCCGGTGACCGTCCAGGTGGAGGCCATGCCCTACCGGCACGTACTGAACGTGCTGACCGCGGGCCCGGCGGTGCGCCTCGCCCGGGAGACGGCCGAACTCGTACTGGTCGATTGCGGTGTCGGCCTGCGCCATCCGAGCGTGGGGCCGGCGCTGCTGATCCTGTCCGAGCTGGTCACCAACGCCGTACGCCACGCAGCCATGGCCTCTCCGACGATCAAGATCACGTACGTGCACGGCCCCGACGCTTTCGCGTTCGCCGTCCACGACCGCCACCCCTACCAGCCCGCCCTGTTCGGAGCCGTGGCCACCGCCCCCGGGAGCGGGCTGGCCACCGTGGTGGAGATGACGATGGAGCTCGGCGGCACCGCGGTCGTGCGCCCGGACAACGACGGGCGCGGCAAGAGCATCTGGATCACCCTGCCCCTGTAGGAAATGCAGTTCAGCAATTGAGAGAGCGATGATGACGATCGAGTGGCGCTACACCACCCACCCCGGCCTGAGCGTGCTGTCCCTGGCCGGACACCTCGGGTCCGACGCGGTAGCACGGTTCTCCGGTGCGATCGGCTGGGTCACGGCCCGTGGCACCGGTCCGGTCATCCTCGATCTGAGCGGACTGCTCGGCTGGTCGGTGGGCGGACAGCTCGCCGTCGCCCAGGCCGCCCGCCGGCTCGCCGCCGAGGGCCGCCCCCTGGAACTCGCCTCGATCCCGGCCGACGGCTCCCTCGTTCCCGACGGCAGCTGCCCGCCGATCCCCGTCCACTGCGACCTGGACGCCGCGCTGGCCGCCCACCAGGCCGTGTCCGACGAGCAGCGCCAGTGGTGCAGCGACCAGTGGCCTGCCGCGCAGCCCGCGGCTGCGCACAGCCTGCTCTGACGCACACGACCCACAGGGCGGCGAAGGCATGAGCGGAAGATCCCGCATCGGGGGGATCGCGGCCCCCGGACGGAGGCTGTTCGCCCTGAACCTCCGCCGAGGGTGTTCCGGAGTTGCAGGAGTCTGCAATTGTGGAGGTCGCAGGATGTTGGCGGGGACGTTTCCGAGGTCCCCACGTTGAAGAGTTTGGGTGGATGAGGTGCCAAGTACACGCGCGAAGAACGCGGCCGGGGCCGGGAGCGCGCAGGTGAGCACACCGCTCTACCAGCTCAAGGCCGAGTTCTTCAAAACCCTCGGCCACCCGGCCCGCATCCGCGTCCTGGAACTCCTCAGCGAGCGCGAGCACGCGGTCGCCGAACTGCTCCCCGAGGTCGGCATCGAAGCCGCCTCCCTCTCCCAGCAGCTCGCCGTCCTGCGCAAGGCCAACCTCGTCGCCACCCGCCGCGAAGGTTCCAACGTCTATTACCGGCTCACCAGCCCCGAGGTCGCCGAACTGCTCCGCGTCGCCCGCAGCATCCTCTCCGGCGTCCTCCAGGGCCAGGCCGAACTCCTGGCCGACCTGCGCGCCACCAGCCCCCAATAGCCGGCGCGCGCCCCTGATCGGCGGCCGTCTCCCGTAGCGCGGGGTTCACCCGGCGCTTCTGACAACGGGAGGCGGCCGCTCCCATTTCCCGGTCAGCGGACTCGGTGCACCCGCTGGCTGGAGAGTTCGTAGCGGGCTCCGACCACGGCCAGAGCGCCGGTTGCGATGCGGGCAGCCAGCTCGGGCTCCGTGGCCAGCCCTGTCGTCACCAGCAGCACGTTCGCGGTGACAGCCGCGTCCACACGCTCCCCTCCCCGAAGGGTGCGGTCGATGGCGGGGCGGATGTGCTCGGCCAGGTACTGCATGTGGCCCGCCAGCCGCTCACCGTCGGCATCCGCCCGGACGGCCGCTGTCACGGCCCCGCACGCCTGGTGCCCCAGCACCACGACCAGCGGGATGCCCAGCTCCAGGACCCCGTACACGACACTGGCCAGCACCGCCTCGTCCAAGACCTCCCCCGCCGACCGCACGACCAGCAGATCGCCCAGGCCCTGGTCGAAAACCAGCTCCGGGGGAACCCGGGAATCGACGCAGCCCAGGACCACGGCGAAGGGATGCTGCCCGGTGACCAGCCTCTGGCGAACACCCCGCGTCTGATCGGGATGCCGCTCATGCAACGTCCGCCAGCGCCGGTTCCCCGCCGCCAGCTCCCGCAACGCCGACTCGGGCGTACGCGGCCGGGGACCGCTCGCCCCGGCCGAGACACCGGTCGGGGTGGCCGGACGGCCGGCGACCAGCCCCGCGCCCACGGCGACCGCTCCCGTCAGCACAGCCCGAACGAACCGGCGCCGCCCCGGCGGCCCGTCAAACCCATGACGTTCAGCATCGACAGTCATGCGGGAACAAGCTAGTGCTGTGACCGGCAAGGTTCACCGGGTCGCCACGCCCGGCACGGCACCTCACTGCGTTGTCGGACCGCGCAAGTACGTCCAGTACGAGCCGCGGCCCTCCGCCTTGCGATGCACCGCACCGGACGCCGCGCCCCGGCAAACCTTTCCGGCCACAGCACTAGGCGCACCCAGGATCCCGGGGGAGGTTCGGCGCCCCGCCTTGGTCCGGCCTTGGGGAAAGCATGGGCCGAACGGCACCAGCGCGACCGGCCACGCCGAAACCGGGGTCCGTGGGCGGGTAGCCCCCGGACGGGAAGGAGCGGTGGTCGGTTCAACTGCCGTTCACGCCGCGCTCGCCGGGCCTCCCTAACCTGCTCCAGTCCGTCACCTGACCGAGGGGAACCCGGTGTCCTTCACCGTTTCTGTCCGCGCGGCCGCGCTGCCCGCCGCCGTCCTGACCGCGCTGGCCCTGCCGGCCGCTCCCGCACACGCCGCGGCCGTGTCCGTCACCGCCACCGTGGAGACCGCCCCGGTCTCGCACAGCGGTGACGCCGCCGACGACCCGGCGATCTGGGTCCACCCGACCGACCCCGCCAAGTCGGTGGTCATCGGTACGGACAAGAAGGGCGCGCTGGAGGTCTACGACATGACCGGCGCCCGGATCCAGCGGATCAGCGGCGACTACGGCAACAACGTCGACCTGCGCGGCGACATCGTGGTCTCGGCGGACGACGAGGCCGCCGGCGGCAACGGCGCCATGCACATCTACCGCATCGACCCGGTGACCCGGCAGCTCAAGCGCCTGGGGGACGTCCCCACCGAGGTCACCGCGCACGGCATCTGCCTCTACACCTCCCCCGCCTCGGGCAAGCTGTACGCCTTCCCCAACTCCACCTCCGGCCGCGTCGAGCAGTGGGAACTCGCCGTCAACGGCGATGCGGTGACGGCGACCTCCGTCCGCCTGTGGGACGCGGGCTCCGCGGTCGAGGGCTGCTACGCGGACGACACCACCGGGAAGCTCTACCTCGGCGAGGAGGACGTCGGCGTCTGGGTGTACGGGGCCGAACCCACCGCCGGGACGGGCCGCACCAAGCTCGACTCCACCGGCTCCGGCGGCCACATCACCGCCGACACCGAGGGCATCACCGCCGCGGGCAACCGGATCTACGTCTCCTCCCAGGGCAGCAACGACTTCACCGTCTACGACCGCACCACCCGCGCCTACCTCGGCCGCTTCGCCGTCTCCAACGGCACGGCGGCCGACGACTGCGAGGACACCGACGGCATCGACGCCTCCGCCGCCAACCTCGGCCCGGCCTTCCCGCAGGGCGTCTTCATCTGCCAGGACGGCTCCAACGGCGCCCCCGGCAGCAGCGGCAACCAGAACTTCAAGTTCGTCCCGCTCCAGCGCATCACCGCCCAGTTCGGCTGACCGCACCGGGCCCCGGCGCGGCGCGGCTGACGATCTCGATCGACTCCCGGACCGGGTCTTCGTACACTGACGGGCATGGCATGCCGCATCAGTGAGCTGATCATCGACTGCGCCGACGCCGAGCGGCTCGCCGTGTTCTGGAGCGAGGTGCTCGGCTACGTCGAACTCGACCGGGAGGACGACGGAGGCATCGCGATCGGGCCGCCCGACGGCGGCCCGCAGCCCATCCTCGTCCTCAGCCCCAGCAGCGACCCGCGGACGGGGAAGCTCCGGCTGCACATCGACGTCAACGCCACCGACCGCGACCAGGACGCCGAGCTGGAGCGGCTGCTCGCCCTAGGGGCCGAGCCCGTCGACGTCGGCCAGACCGGCACCGAGAGCTGGCACGTCCTGGCCGACCCGGAAGGCAACGAGTTCTGCCTCCTGCGCACCCGGCTCCAGCCCCTCTGACCCATGCGTCGCGGCGTCAGGCCGCCCGGCCGTCGGAGTCCTCGAGGCGTACGCCTCCGGTGGCGTAGTGCACGTACTCGCGGTGCAGACGGAAGCCCGCCCTCCAGGCGAGCAGCCGGCTGGGCCGGTTGTCGCGGGAGCAGGACCAGCTCGGCGTACGGCCGCGGGCGGCGATGTCCTCGCACAGGGCGGTGACGCAGGCCAGCGCCAGGTGCTGGCGCCGGTGGCCGGGGGCGGCGAGGACCGCCACGTCCTCGTACCGGCTGCCGAGGAGGTACGTACAGGCCACCGCGAGCAGTTGCCCCCGGCGGAACGCGCCCCACGCGGCACCCGATCCCGCCAGTCCGTGCGGGCCGCCCCAGGTCGAGTGGATCCAGCCCGCCCCGGGGCCGAGGGCGGCCAGCGCCGGGGCGTCCTCGATGGTCAGCCGGCGTACGGAGGTGCCGCGCGGCGGCTGGGCCGGCAGGGCGGGGGCCGCCCGGAGGTAGACCATCCGCTCCCACGGGTCGAGCCGGGCGAAGGCGGTGCGCAGCAACGGGACGAAGCCGGCGGGGGCTTGGACGTAGTGGGAGGCGAGCGGGCCCAGAGCCGCCGGGGGCAGTGCCTGCGGGGCGCCCCGCAGCAGGACGTGGTCGCCGCTCTCGACCGCCAGTACCCGGGGGGCGAGGGAACGGTCGGCCCACCAGCGGCCGTTGCCGGTGGTCAGTACGTGTTCGGCGAGGGCCGCGACACCTGGTGCCCCGGCGGGGAACCAGGGGGCGAGGGCGGGAAGGCGGGAGGGCTGGATCTCGATCACGGGCGGGCCACCTCGGGGGCGGAAGACGGAAGGGCGGGGGCGGCCCGGACGGAGGCCGCCCCCGCAGGGGAACCGGCGGCGCGCGGAAGGCGGCGCCGGCGGGCCTCGAAGGGCCCGGGGGCGTGGTGTGGGCACCTGCGGCCGGCCGGTGTGGGCACGGCCGGCCGCAGGGTCCGGCGGCTTCGGCGTCAGCGCGCCGGAGGGTGAACGGGGCGCTCGGCCGGCGGCACCGGACGATGCGGTGGCCGGTCGTCGTGGAGGCGGCCGCTGTTCACGTCGTCCATCCAACGATGGCGGCCGCCCTGCCTCAAGGGCCCATACGGGCAATTGACGCGGCGCTGACGGACCTCTTCCGGCCCCGGGACCAGCGGGCCGGTGGGCGTATGAGCTGCGTCGAACCGGTCGGGCTGCTGGGGCTGCGCGGCTGCCGCTGACGTGGCCGTGCCGGGGTCCCGGGCCGGTTTGGGCGTCAGGGCGGCGTTAAGAGTTCCGGTGGGCCCGTATGGAGGCCGTCAAGGTGGCTTAACGCCGGGATGAAGACACGGTTATCTCGTCATCGGCCAGCTGGCCGATTTCATTTCTCCCACTTCATCCAGGAGCTCACGATGGCCGATCTGGCCTTCGTCGTCACCACGGTCGCGGTCTTCGCGCTGGTGGCTCTCATCGCCCGAGGGGTGACCAAGCTGTGACCGTCGAGAACATCGTCGGCCTCGCCGTCGCCGTCGCCCTGCTCGGATACCTCGTCCTCGCCCTCGTGTACCCGGAGAGGTTCTGAGTCCCGATATGAGTCCCCAGACCGCTGGTGTGCTCCAGCTGATCGCACTGATCGCCGCGCTCGCGCTGGCCTACCGCCCGCTCGGCGACTACATGGCCCGCGTCTACTCCTCCGAGAAGCACTACGCGCCGGAGAAGTGGATCTACAAGGCGATCGGCGCCAACCCGACCGCCGAGATGCGCTGGCCCGCCTACCTGCGCGGCGTCCTGGCCTTCTCAGCGGTGAGTGTCCTCTTCCTCTACGCCCTCCAGAGGGCGCAGGGGATCCTGCCCGGCTCGCTCGGCTTCTCCGCGATCGACCCGGACCAGGCCTTCAACACCGCCGCCTCGTTCGTCGCGAACACCAACTGGCAGTCGTACGCCGGCGAGCAGGCCATGGGCCACGTCGTACAGACCGGCGGCCTGGCGGTGCAGAACTTCGTCTCCGCCGCCGTCGGCATGGCCGTCGCCGTCGCCCTCGTACGGGGCTTCGCGCGCTCGCGGACCGGTGAGCTCGGCAACTTCTGGGCCGACCTGGTGCGCGGCACCGTCCGTATCCTGCTGCCGATCTCGGTGGTCGGCGCGGTCGTCCTGGTCGCCTGCGGTGCGATCCAGAACTTCTCCGGGATCCACGAGGTCGGCCAGTTCGCTGGCGGAACCCAGCAGTGGAACGGCGGGGCGGTCGCCTCGCAGGAGGTCATCAAGGAGCTGGGTACGAACGGCGGCGGTTACTTCAACGCCAACTCCGCGCACCCCTTCGAGAACCCGACCCCCTTCTCGAACCTGTTCGAGATCTTCCTGATCCTGGTCATCCCGTTCGCGCTGACCCGCACCTTCGGCAAGCTGGTCGGCTCGGTCAAGCAGGGCTACGCGATCCTCGCGGCGATGGCGACGATCTGGATCGGTTTCACCGCTCTGATGATGTGGACCGAGTTCGCCCACCACGGCCCGGCCTTCGACGTCTCGGGCGGCGCGATGGAGGGCAAGGAGACCCGCTTCGGCATCGGCGCCTCCGCGATCTTCTCCGTGGCGACGACCCTGACGTCCACCGGTGCGGTCAACTCCTTCCACTCCTCCTACACGGGGCTCGGCGGCGGCATCCAGCTGCTGGGCATGCAGCTCGGCGAGATCGCGCCCGGCGGCGTCGGTTCCGGCCTCTACGGCATGCTGGTCATGGCGATCATCGCGGTGTTCATCGCCGGCCTCATGGTCGGCCGCACCCCCGAGTACCTGGGCAAGAAGATCGGCACCCGCGAGATCAAGTTCGCGGCCTGCTACATCCTCATCACCCCCGCCCTCGTCCTCGGCTTCACCGCCGCCGCGATGGCGCTGGACACCCCGGCCAACTCGATGACCAACACCGGGGCGCACGGATTCTCCGAGATCCTCTACGCCTACACCTCCGGCGCCAACAACAACGGCTCCGCCTTCGCGGGCCTGAACGCCGACACCCAGTGGTTCAACAGCACCATCGGCCTCGCGATGCTGCTGGGCCGTTTCCTGCCCATGGTGTTCGTCCTCGCCCTGGCCGGCTCGCTCGCCGAGCAGAAGCCCGTCCCGGAGACGGCGGGCACCCTGCGCACCGACAAGCCGCTCTACGCGGGCCTGCTCGTCGGCACCATCCTCATCATCACCGGTCTGACCTACTTCCCGGCCCTCGCGCTGGGTCCGCTGGCCGAAGGGCTGGCGTCATGACCTCCGACACAAGGAAGCAAGAGGACGTCATGTCGACCGTGACTCCGACCCGCGCTCCCCACCAGGACGTGCCCACCGGCCACAAGCCGGCCGCCGGACGCGTCGGCGGCGGGCTGTTCGACCCCAAGGCGCTGCTGAAGTCCTTCCCGGACGCGGTCCGCAAGCTCGACCCGCGCATCATGATCAAGTCCCCGGTCATGTTCGTGGTCCTGATCGGCTCGGTGGTCACCACCGTCCTGGCGGTCAAGGACCCGACGGACTGGTTCGGCTGGGCGATCACCGCCTGGCTGTGGCTGACCACGATCTTCGCCAACCTCGCCGAGGCCGTGGCCGAGGGCCGCGGCAAGGCGCAGGCCGACACCCTGCGCAAGGCCAAGACGGACACCGTCGCGCGCCGGCTGACCGGCGCGACCGAGGAGCAGGTCCCGGGTACCGAGCTGAGGATCGGCGACCTGGTGGTCTGCGAGGCCGGCGACATCATCCCGGGCGACGGTGACGTCGTCGAGGGCGTCGCGTCCGTGGACGAGTCCGCGATCACCGGTGAGTCCGCGCCGGTGATCCGTGAGTCGGGCGGTGACCGCAGCGCGGTCACCGGCGGTACGAAGGTGCTCTCGGACCGGATCGTCATCAAGATCACGACGAAGCCCGGCGAGACCTTCATCGACCGGATGATCGCCCTCGTCGAGGGCGCCGCCCGCCAGAAGACCCCCAACGAGATCGCCCTCAACATCCTGCTGGCCTCGCTGACCATCGTCTTCCTGCTGGCCGTCGTCACCCTCCAGCCCTTCGCGATCTACGCGGGCGCCGAGCAGTCCATGATCGTGCTGACGGCCCTGCTGGTCTGCCTGATCCCGACCACCATCGGGGCGCTGCTGTCCGCGATCGGCATCGCCGGCATGGACCGCCTGGTCCAGCGCAATGTCCTGGCCATGTCCGGCCGCGCGGTCGAGGCCGCCGGCGACGTGTCGACGCTGCTGCTCGACAAGACGGGCACCATCACGCTGGGCAACCGCCAGGCGTCGGAGTTCGTACCCGTCAAGGGCACCACCCAGGCCGAACTGGCCGACGCCGCGCAGCTGTCGTCGCTGGCCGACGAGACTCCCGAGGGCCGTTCCATCGTGGTCCTCGCGAAGGAGAAGTACGGGCTGCGCGAGCGCCACCAGGGCGAGCTGTCGCACGCCACCTGGATCGAGTTCACCGCCCAGACCCGCATGTCGGGTGTGGACGTGGACGGCAGGCAGACCCGCAAGGGCGCGGCCGGCTCGGTCATCACCTGGGTCAAGGAGCAGGGCGGCCAGGTCTCCGACGACGCCGACCTCCTCGCCAACCGCATCTCCGAGGCCGGCGGGACCCCGCTCCTGGTGGCCGTCAAGGACGAGGAGGGCGCCCGTGTCCTGGGTGTCATCCACCTCAAGGACGTGGTCAAGGAGGGCATGCGCGAGCGGTTCGACGAGCTGCGCCGCATGGGCATCAAGACCGTCATGATCACCGGTGACAACCCGCTCACCGCGAAGGCCATCGCCGAGGAGGCGGGTGTCGACGACTTCCTCGCCGAGGCCACGCCCGAGGACAAGATGGCCCTCATCAAGCGGGAGCAGGCGGGCGGCAAGCTCGTCGCGATGACGGGCGACGGTACGAACGACGCCCCGGCGCTGGCGCAGGCCGACGTCGGTGTGGCCATGAACACCGGTACCTCGGCCGCCAAGGAGGCCGGGAACATGGTGGACCTGGACTCCAACCCGACCAAGCTGATCGAGATCGTGGAGATCGGCAAGCAGCTCCTGATCACCCGGGGCGCGCTGACCACGTTCTCCATCGCCAACGACGTCGCGAAGTACTTCGCGATCATCCCGGCCATGTTCGCGGTGGTCTACCCGGGCCTGGACAAGCTCAACATCATGGGCCTGGCCTCCCCGGAATCCGCGATCCTCTCCGCCGTCATCTTCAACGCGCTGATCATCATCGCGCTGGTGCCCCTCGCCCTCAAGGGCGTGCAGTACAAGCCGACCAGCGCCGACAAGATGCTCCGCCGCAACCTCGGCCTCTACGGGGTGGGCGGCCTGATCGCCCCCTTCATCGGCATCAAGCTCATCGACCTGCTCATCTCCCTCATCCCCGGGCTCGCCTGAATTAGGAACGTGCTAAGGCTATGAACAACTCCGTAGGCAACACCGCACGGTTGATCGCCGCCGGCCTGCGGGCCCTGCTCGTCCTCACGGTCATCTGCGGGGTCATCTACCCGCTCGCCGTGACCGGCATCGCCCAGGCCCTGTTCAACGACAAGGCCAACGGCTCCGAGATCAAGGACAAGAGCGGCAAGGTCGTCGGCTCCTCCCTCATCGGGCAGACCTACAACCTGCCGAAGAAGACTGCTTCTGATTCGACAACGGGGAGCGACGCCGAAGAAGCGGCCAAGCCGGACCTCAAGTGGTTCCAGCCGCGCCCCTCCAACGGCCTGGGCAGCAACAGCGTCAACACCCAGTACTCGCTGATCCTCTCCGGGGCCACCAACCGCTCCGCCGACAACGGCGCCGTGGGCGGCAAGTGCACCAAGGACGCCGAAGAGGGCACCCTCTGCGCCCAGGTCCTCGCCGCCAAGGACGCCGTCATCGCGGACAACACCACGGCGTCGTACCAGGTGAAGCCCGAGGACGTGCCGGCCGACGCCGTCACCTCCTCCGGCTCGGGCCTCGACCCGAACATCTCCCCCGAGTACGCCGAGCTCCAGGTCCACCGGGTGGCCGAGAAGAACGGGCTCGACCTCAAGCGGGTCGAGAAGCTCGTCGCCGACCACACCCAGGGCCGCACCCTCGGCTTCATGGGTGAGCCCCGCGTCAACGTCCTCGAGCTGAACACCGCCCTCAAGGCCGCCCTGTCCAAGGGCTGATGCCCGACCTCGCACGACCCGGGAACCGGCGGGGCGCACAGCTCGCGCCCCGCCGGTTCCCGCCGTGCCCCGCAACGAAGGAAGGCTGCACACCGATGACCCGGGTGCTGGTGGTGGAGGACGATCCCCAGCTCGTCCGCGCGCTCAAGATCAACCTCCAGGCGCGCAAATTCGAGGTCCAAGAGGCTTCCGACGGAAGCTCGGCCATCCGGCTCGCGGCCGCCCGCAAGCCGGACGTCATCGTGCTGGACCTCGGCCTCCCGGACATGGACGGCATCGAGGTGATCAAGGCGGTCCGCGGCTGGACCCGGACCCCCATCCTGGTGCTCTCCGCCCGGCACACCTCCGAGGACAAGATCCGGGCTCTGGACGCCGGCGCGGACGACTACGTGACGAAACCGTTCAGCATGGACGAGCTGCTGGCCCGCCTGCGCGCGGCCACCCGCCGCCAGAACGCTCCGGCGCAGTCCCCGGCCGCCGACGAGGTCACGCTGGTCACGACGGACGAGTTCTCCGTCGACCTGGTGGCGAGGAAGGTCCGGCGGGGCGAGCGGACCGTACGCCTGACCCCCACCGAGTGGCACCTGCTGGAGATCCTCATCACCCACCCGGGCCGACTGATCACACAGAGCAGGCTGCTGCTGGAGGTCTGGGGCCCGACCTACTCCGAGCACACGAACTACCTCCGTGTATACATGGCGCAGCTACGGCGGAAACTGGAAGCGGACCCTTCCCACCCGCGGTATCTGATCACCGAACCGGGCATGGGCTACCGCTTCGAACCGTAGGCGTCCCCGGCCGGCCGGAACCGGCCGGGGCACCTGCGATCACCTTCCAGCACCACACACGAGAAGTCGGCAACATGGGACGCGGCAAGCTTCGGATCTACCTCGGCGCGGCGCCGGGCGTCGGCAAGACCTACGCGATGCTCTCGGAGGCGCATCGCCGGATCGAGCGGGGCACCGACTGTGTCGTCGGCTTCGTCGAGCACCACAGCCGCCCGCGCACCGAGGTGATGCTGCACGGCCTCGAGCTGATCGGGCGGCGCGAGATCCGCTACCGGGACGCCACCTTCACCGAGATGGACGTGGACGCGATCCTGGCGCGCCGCCCGGCGGTGGCGCTGGTGGACGAGCTGGCCCACACCAATGTGCCGGGCTCGCGCAACGCCAAGCGGTGGCAGGACGTGGAGGAGCTCCTCCAGGCCGGCATCGACGTCGTCTCGACCGTCAACATCCAGCACCTGGAATCGCTGGGTGACGTGGTCGAGACGATCACCGGGGTCCGGCAGCGGGAGACGGTCCCGGACGAGGTGGCCCGCCGCGCCGACCAGATCGAGCTGGTGGACATGTCGCCGCAGGCGCTGCGCCGGCGGATGGCCCACGGCAACGTCTACAAACCCGACAAGGTCGACGCGGCCCTCTCCAACTACTTCCGCCCCGGGAACCTGACCGCCCTGCGCGAACTCGCCCTGCTGTGGGTCGCCGACCGGGTGGACGAGTACCTCCAGCAGTACCGGGGCGAGCACAACATCCGCTCCACCTGGCAGGCCCGCGAGCGCATCGTCGTCGGCCTCACCGGCGGCCCCGAGGGCCGTACCCTCATCCGGCGGGCCGCCCGCCTCGCCGAGAAGGGCGCCGGCGGCGAGGTCCTGGCCGTCTACATCGCCGCGAGCGACGGCCTCACCTCCGCCTCGCCGAAGGAACTCGCCGTCCAGCGCACCCTGGTCGAGGACCTCGGCGGCACCTTCCACCACGTCATAGGCGACAACATCCCCGACGCGCTCCTCGAGTTCGCGCGCGGGGTCAACGCCACGCAGATCGTTCTCGGCGTCAGCCGCCGCCGCTCCTGGCAGTCCGTTTTCAGCCCCGGCGTCAGCGCCACCGTCGCCCGCGAATCGGGCCCCGACCTCGACGTCCACATCGTCACGCACGACGAGGCGGCCAAGGGCCGGGGCCTGCCCGTAGCCCGTGGCGCGCGCCTGGGGCGCTCCCGGATCATCTGGGGCTGGCTGACGGGCATCGCGGGCCCCGCCCTGCTCACGGTGCTGCTGAGCCAGGTCGTTCCCGACCTCGGCCTCGCCAACGACATGCTGCTCTTCCTCACCTCCACGGTGGCGGCAGCGCTGCTCGGCGGACTCCTGCCCGCCCTGGCGTCGGCGGCGTTCGGGTCGTTGCTGCTGAACTACTACTTCACACCGCCGCTGCACGAGTTCACCGTCTCCGACCCCAAGAACATCGTCGCCATCGCGATCTTCGTCGGCGTGGCCGTCTCCGTCGCCTCGGTGGTCGACCTCGCCGCCCGCCGCACCCACCAGGCCGCCCGCCTGCGGGCCGAGTCCGAGATCCTCTCCTTCCTCGCCGGCAGCGTCCTGCGCGGTGAGAACTCCCTCGACGCGCTCCTCGAGCGCCTGCGCGAGACCTTCGCCATGCAGTGCGTCGTCCTCCTCGAGCGCACCAGCGACGTCGACCCCTGGACCACCGCCGCGTCCGTCGGCACCGCGCCCGTCAGCCGTCCCGAAGACGCGGACGTCGACCTGCCCATCGGCGAGAACATGGCCCTGGCCCTCACCGGCCGCGTCCTGCCCGCCGAGGACCGCCGCGTCCTCGCCGCCTTCGCCGCCCAGGCCGCCGTCGTACTCGACCGTCAACGCCTCGTCGACCAAGCCGAGAAGTCCCGCGAACTCGCCGAGGCCAACCGCATCCGCACCGCCCTCCTCGCCGCCGTCAGCCACGACCTGCGCACCCCCCTCGCCGGCATCAAGGCCTCCGTCACCTCGCTGCGCTCCGCCGACGTCGAATGGTCCGAGGAGGACCGGGCCGAGCTGCTGGAGGGCATCGAGGACGGCGCCGACCGCCTCGCCGCCCTCATCGGCAACCTCCTCGACATGTCACGGCTCAACACCGGCACCGTCGTCCCGCTCATCCGGGAAACCGACCTCGACGAGGTCGTCCCCATGGCCCTGGGCGGCGTCCCCGAGGACAGCGTCGACCTCGACATCCCCGAGACGCTCCCCATGGTCGCCGTCGACCGCGGACTCCTCGAACGCGCGGTCGCCAACATCGTCGAGAACGCGGTGAAGTACAGCCCCCCGGGCGAATCCGTGCTGGTCTCGGCCAGTTCCCTGCGCGACCGCGTGGAGCTGCGCGTCGTGGACCGGGGCCCGGGCGTCCCCGACGAGGCGAAGGACCGCATCTTCGAACCCTTCCAGCGCCACGGCGACGCCCCGCGCGGCGCCGGAGTCGGCCTGGGCCTGGCGGTCGCCCGCGGCTTCACCGAGGCCATCGGCGGCACCCTCACCGCCGAGGACACCCCGGGCGGCGGACTCACCATGGTCCTCACCCTCCCCACCCCCGGCGGCACCCCGCCGGCCCCGGCGGAGCTCCCGGCCTCGGCGGTCACCTGACCTCAGGCGAGGCGGACACGCACGCGAGCCGTCCGGCGCCGGTATCCCCATACCGGAGAGCCGGACGGCTCATGTGGTGTGCGACGGGTACCGGCACGCGGTCGCATCGGCTCAGACCCCCCACGGGCTGATCCTCGCGCTCCTCCGGCGGCGTTCAGGTCGCCGGGCCTCGGGCCGCGTGCCACGGGACCGTCTTCCCGGTCCGTCGCCCCATCAGTCTGTCCCAGAACCACGGGCCCGACAGCACGTCTTGACGTGCTCCTTCCGCTCCGCGGTCGATCTTGACGCGGTCTTGACGATCCATCATCAGCAGCTCGTCAAGGACCCGTTCGAAGACTTGCCGCAGCCGCGCCGGATGCGCTGGGATGGGGCCATGAACCGCGGTCCGCGCCACGAAGACCGGCCGCCGTCACGCCGTAGCCGTGACGGTGTCCCCTCGGCGCGGCCGACGGGGCCCGCTGTCCGCCCGGCCGTCTGACCCGGGCCGCCGCGCGCCGTCCGCGTACCGGCCGCCACCCGCCCCGTGAGGGCCGTGGCCCGGTTCCGTACGCATCTCACGCAGCCACCTCACCGCACGGCCGCAGCCCGCACCTCCCCTCCGCCACGGAACGGGGGTGCCGGGTGCGCCGTCCGTGCCCGTTCCCAGGAAACCCACATGTCTGCATCCCTGTCCGGACGTACCGTCCTCGTCACCGGCGCCACCTCCGGCATCGGCTACGAGACCGCCCGCCGGCTCGCCGAGCGCGGCGCCACCGTCCTCCTCCACGGCCGCACGCCCGAGGAAGCACGGGCCGCCGCCGACCGCCTCGTCTCCACCGCCGGCACCGACGGCGCCCTCCTGCGCCCGCTCGCCGCCGACTTCGTCCGCCTGGAGGAGGTCGAGGGCCTGGCCCACGCCGTCGTACGGGACCACCCGCGCCTGGACGTGCTCGTCAACAACGCGGCCATCGCCGCCCCCGAGCGCCACACCCTGACCGCCGACGGCAACGAGATCGCCTTCCAGGTCAACTTCCTGGCCCACTACCTCCTCACCAACCTCCTGGAGCCCGCCCTCACCAGCGAGCCCGGCGGGCGCGTCGTCAACGTCTCCTCCGCCCTGCACCGCTCCGGGGCCATCCAGTGGAACGACCCGCAGCGGGTGCGGCGTTACTCCCGGCTCGCCGCCTACGCCCAGTCGCAGCTGGCCCTGACCGTCTTCGCCGCCGACCCGCGCGTCACCGCCGTCTCCGTCCACCCCGGCGTGTGCGAGACCGGGCTCCTCCCGCTGTACGGACACGAGGGCGCGCCGGCCTCCGAGGGCGCGCGGCACGTCGTACGGCTCTGCGACCCGGCCACCGAGATCGTCAACGGCGCCTACTACGACCGCTCCGAGCGCGTCGCCCCGGCTCCCGCAGCGACCGAGGAGCGGACGGTCAAGCGCCTCAACAGGCTCGCCGGCCTGCTCGTCGGCCACACCGCCTGACGGGCTCACCCGTACGGGCTGTCGGCGCGTCCGCCGTCAACACGCCGTCAAAAGTGGCGGGCAGCGGCGTCAGGAGGGCGTAAGGGGCGTTTCGTCCGCGTCCTGACTGGTGTTCGCTGGTGAGGTTGCGGGCGTACGGAGGAGTCGGGTGCGGGTGAGCACGGAGCAAGTCGTAGGCATCGTCGTCGCGGTCTGCCTGATCGGTTATCTGGTCCTGGCGTTCTTCTTCCCGGAGAAGTTCTGATCATGGGACCCGTGAACGGGACGGCTCAGGCGCGCCCGACGGCCGGCAGCGGTGCGCCGGCCCTGCCGGCGCGGGGGAAGCTCAAGGTGTTCCTGGGCGCGGCTCCGGGCGTCGGCAAGACGTACCGGATGCTCGACGAGGCGCACCGCCGGGCGGAGCGCGGCGCGGACGTGGTGGCCGGTTTCGTGGAGTGCCACGGGCGCCGGCACACGGTGGCGATGCTCGACGGGCTGGAGAGCCTGCCGAGGGCGGAGTACGAGTACCTCGGCGGCCGTCACCCGGAGTTGGACCGCGAGGAGCTGCTGGCCAGGCGGCCGCAGGTGGTGCTGATCGACGAGCTGGCCCACCGCAACGTCCCGGGCGACGGCCGTCATCCCAAGCGCTGGCAGGACGTCGAGGACATCCTCGCCGCCGGGATCGACGTCGTCACCACGCTCGGCATCCAGCACCTGGAGTCGCTCAGCGACGTGGTCGAGAAGATCACCGGGGTGCCGCGGCGGGAGACGGTTCCCGACGATTTCGTGCGCCGCGCCCATGAGATCGAGCTGGTCGACCTGCCTCCCGAGGGGCTGCGGCGCCGGATGGCGCACGGGAACGTGTATCCCCCGGAGCGGATCGACGCCTCCCTCGCGAACTACTTCCGTCCCGGAAACCTCATCGCCCTGCGCGAGCTGGCCCTGCTGTGGCTGGCCGGGCGCGTGGACGAAGCCCTCCACAAGTACCGCACCGAGCACGGCATAGACGGCGTGTGGGAGACCCGGGAACGGGTCGTGGTCGCCCTCACCGGCGGCCCGGAGGGCGAGACCCTCATCCGGCGCGCGGCACGCATCGCCGGCCGGTCCGCGGGCGGTGAGCTGCTGGCCGTGCACGTCACGCGCAGCGACGGGCTCGCGGCGGGGGTCTCGCACGCCGCGCTGGCCGGGCAGCGGGCCCTCGTCGAGGACCTCGGCGGCAGCTACCACTCGGTGGTCGGCGACGAAGTGCCCACCGCCCTGGTGGACTTCGCCACGGCGGAGAACGCCACCCAGCTGGTGCTCGGTACGAGCCGGCGGCGTCGGCTGGAACGTTTCCTCACCGGTCGCGGGATCGGCGAGACCGTGGTGGCGCTGTCCGAGGACATCGACGTCCACATGGTCACGCACGAGCGGGCGGGCCACGGCCGGCTGCTGCCCTCGCGCCGGCGTACGCTCCCCACCTCCCGGCTCGTCGCCGGGCCGGTGGCCGCCCTGCTGCTCCCGCTGCTGCTCGCCCTCGCCCTCGACCGCATGCGCGGCACGCTGAACCTCACCAGCGAGGCCCTGTTGTTCCTGGTGGCCGTGGTGGGTGTGGCCTGCATCGGCGGGATGGCCTCCGCCCTGGTCGCGGCGGTCACCGCCGCCCTGCTCCTGAACCACTGGTTCATGCCGCCCATCGGCGGATTGGCCTTGGGCGACCCCGACAGCGTGCTGGCGCTGGTGGTGTTCGCCGTCGTCGCCGCCACCGTGGCCGCCGCCGCGGACCGGTCGCTGCGGCTGTCGCGCCGCGCCGCCCGGGCCACGGCCGAGGCGGAGACGATGTCCTCGCTGGCCGGCAGCATCGTCCGCGGCGACCACACGATTCCGGCGCTGCTGGAACGTACCCGGGAGACCTTCGGTATGGAGAGCGTCGACCTGGCCGCGGCGGCCCCCGACACCGGTGCGGGCGGCGGCGGCCCGGACCCCGCCCTGGTGGTGGCCGCCGGGCCCGAAGCCCACCTCGTGCTGCGCGGCCGGGCGCTCCCCTCCTCCGAGCGGCGCGTCCTGGCCGCCTTCGCCGCCCACGTCGGGGCCGCGGTCGAGCGCGCCCGCCTCGCGGAGGCCGCCGCCGAGGTCGAACCGATCAAGGCCGCCGACCGGCTGCGCACCGCCCTGCTCCGGGCCGTCAGCCACGACCTGCGGACCCCGTTGGCCGGGGCGCTCGCCTCGATCAGCTCCCTGCGCAACGAGGACGTCGCGTTCTCCGCCGAGGACCGGGCGGAACTGCTGGCCTCCGCCGAGGTCTCCCTGAACCGGCTCAACCACCTGGTGGAGAACCTGCTCGACCTCAGCCGCCTGCAGGCCGGCGCCCTCACCCTGGAGCTGCGGGCCACCACGCTCGAAGAGGTGCTGCCGACCGCGCTGGACTCGCTGGACCTCCGGTCCGGGGACCTGCCCGGGCCCGCCGTCGACGTACAGAACCTGGAAGCGGTGCCCGCGCTGCGGGCCGATCCGCCGCTGCTGGAACGGGTACTGGCCAACCTCGTCGGCAATGCCGTCCGCCACGCGCCCGCGGACCGGCCCGTGCTGGTGACGGCCAGCGCCCTGGCCGGGCGGGTCGAGGTCAGGATCGCCGACCGGGGCCCGGGCATCGACCCCGCCGACCGCGAGCGCGCCTTCGAGCCCTTCCAGCGTCTCGGCGACCGCGACAACACCGCCGGGCTCGGCCTCGGCCTCGCCCTGGCGCGGGGACTCACCGAGGCCATGGAGGGCACGCTCACCCCCGAGGACACCCCGGGCGGCGGCCTGACCATGGTCCTCTCGCTGCCCGTCGCCCCCGACACGGGCGCGGGCACGGGCACGGACGCGGACGCGGGGCGGCTCTGATCACATGCCCTCACCTCGCCCCCGGCGGCTTCCGCGCTCCGCTTCGGCCCGGCCTCCCGGCCCCGTCGCCCACGACGTCCGCTGGGCCGGTGAGCGCCGCTCGGCGCTCGGAGTCGCGTCCCTGCTCTTAGCGGCCCTGTTCACCATGGACGCGGGCCTCGGAGAGCTCGACGTGGCCCGCGTCCTCCTCTGGACCGGCCTGGCCTGCCTCGTCTTCGTGATCCTGCTTCCGCCCCGGGTCTGCGTACGTCCCGGTCTGCTGAGCGTCCGGAGGGTGTTCAGGGCGGACAGCGTCCGCACCGACTCCCTGGTCTCGGTCCAGTGGTCCGACGGGGTGGCCCAGCGCGTGGTCCTGCGCGACGCACAGGGCGGCCGGGTCGAGATCGACCCGGCCGTCCTGGTCCGCAACCCGCCGATGTGGCGCCGCCTCGACGCGGACAGCCGCACCTCGATCACACACGGCACCCTGCGCCACGGCGCGACCGCCCTGCGGGAGCTGGCGGACCGCATCGACCGCGAAACGGCCCACACCGTCTTCAAGGTCTCCGGCCTGGACTGAGCCCGCATCGTCCTGAGCTGCTGAGCCCCTCAGTCGATGACGGCGGTGGCTTCGATCTCCACCAGGTGCTCGGGTACGTCCAGTGCCGCGACGCCCAGCAGACTGGCCGGCGGGACCGGAGCGGCCCCCAGCTTCGCGCCGGCGCGGGCGATCCCCTCGAGCAGCAGGGGCATCTTGTCGGGGGTCCAGTCGACGACGTGGACGGTCAGCTTCGCCACGTCGCCGAAGGAGGCGCCGATCGCGGTCAGGGCGGTGGCGATGTTGAGGTAGCACTGCTCGACCTGAGCCGCGAGGTCGCCTTCGCCGACCGTGACGCCGTCGGCGTCCCAGGCGACCTGCCCGGCGATGAAGACCAGCTTGGACCCGGTCGAGACCGACACCTGCCGGTAGACGTCGATCTCCGGCAGTCCCTTGGGGTTCACCAGGGTGATGGCCATGCCGTCTTCCTCCCTTTGCTGTGCGTGCGAGCCGCCGCGAGAGCCGCTCTCTTGTGGTTACTCAGGAACCGTAGGAGAGTGGCCGCAGGCATGGAAGAACGCACTTTTCGGTGACTGGGGAACCTGATGGTGACCAAGCAGTACAGCGGCTCGCCCGAGGACGCGGACCTCAGGCGGGCGGACTCCCTGGCGCGGGAGATCTTCTCGGACGTCGCCAACAAGTGGGCGCTCCTGATCATCGAGGCCCTGGGCGAACGCACCCTGCGCTTCAGCGAGCTGCGCGACGAGGTCGAAGGCATCAGCCACAAGATGCTCACCCAGAACCTGCGCATGCTGGAGCGCTACGGTCTGATCGAGCGGACGGTGCACCCCGTCGTGCCCCCGCGGGTCGAGTACGCCCTCACCGAGCCGGGCCAGGCCCTGCGGGTGACGATCGACGGGCTGTGCGACTGGACCCACCGGTACCTCGGTCACATCGAGGCCTCCCGCCACCGCTTCGACGGCTGACGGACGGTGCCCCCGAGCGGACGCAGCCGCTCGGGGGCACATGCTCAGCCGTCGTCACGCGTGGAACGCCACGCAATCGCGGAGGAGTGGTTCCAAGCAGAGCTGGGCGTCCTTGCGGTCGGTGGCCTGGAGGGCGTCAAGATCCTCGCGGTCGAAGACCTGGAGGGCGTCAAGACAGGCGGCGATCCAGCGGGCCTCGTCCTCGTCCTCGATCTGGACCGCCACCGCGGTCACCGCCTCCTCCATGTCGAACCGGCCCTGCTTGAAGGCCTCGTCCAGGGCCCGGTATCCGGTGGCGAGCAGCGGGTCCGCGTACACTCCGGTCGCCTCGACGAAGGCCCGGGCCTCCGCCCGGTCCGTGCGCATGGCGGCCAGCCGGCGCAACACCTCGTCCGGGTCGCCGAGTTCCCTGTGCAGGCGGTGCGCCCGGCCCACCAGAGACGGCCAGCCGCTGGTCATCTCGTGGAGACGGTCCAAGCGGTCCTCGGTGTGGAACATCTCCACGCGCTGGGCCCAGCCGCGCAGGCTGCGGCGATCGTGACGGCGCAGCACCACGGGGACGGCCGAGGTGCCTTCGGTGCCCGTCAGCAGGGTGCGCCACAGGGCCAGCTGGGTGGGGTCGGTGACGAGAACCACCGCACGGGTCACCCCCGGAGTGGCGGGCAGCAGGGACTCGGCCAGGTCGACGGCCTCCCGGCAGGTCTCGGAGCGCGCCTTGTAACTGGCGAAGTCACTGATGACGACGCGTCGTTCACGTGGGATCCCACCCGCGAGTTCCTGCTTGTAGACGCTGGGCTTGCCGACGGGCGGGAGCTTCCAGTCGGCGATGCGTCCGGCGACCGTGCGCAGGGTGTCTCCGACGTCGGTGATGCCCGTGGCCGAGGTGCCGAGGACGACCCTCGTCTGGTTGGACCGCTCGCCCAGGAGGTCGTCCAGCTGGGTGATGGTGAGGGGAGCCGGCCGGCCGTCGGGCAGTTCGGGACGGCCCTCCTGCACGATGCTCTCCTGCAGTTTGCAGTCCTGCTCGGCCCTCAGCAGACGGGCGTCCACCTCGTGCGAGGTGCCGATCATGCGCAGTGCGTTCGGGCCTCGCAGATGCCAGCCCTGGCCGTCGTGGTTCGGCGCCAGGATGCCGAGGCCCACCATCTCGGAGAGATACGCGCGGAAGCCCTCCGTGTCGAGCTGTTCGAAGCCCTTGTGCCAGAACGTCTGGCACTCGTCGCGCAGTTCGGCGTCGCTCAGCCGTACTTCCAGGCCGTGGTGGCGGGCGTGGTACGCCAGCACGTTGGCGATCACGTCGTAGCGGTGATCGAGGGTCAGCGTCTCCTTGAAGGCCGCCGAAATGCCGTCCCTGAGCCCGGTGTCCGACTCCACGCCTTCGATCTCAGCGGCCTCCACCGGGTACGGGGGTCCCTCGGCTCCGCGCCGGGTGCGACGCTTGCGTTGCATCAGCTCGACCAGCCGGTGACCGAACATCTGGAGCAGGAAGGGCTGGTAGGAGCAGTAACCGAGCACCCTGTTGACGAGGTCCACGTCCTGGAACTCGAAGCCGAGGGCACGCATCGGTTCGACCAGCAGTTCGGCGGCGGACTGGGGGGCGAGCGGGCCGATCACCTTCGGCGTCTGGGCGAGGTGGCCGAACGGTCCGTTGCTGGCGAGCTTGGAGAACCGCTGTACGGAGTGCAGTCCGGCGAAGACGACCTTGGCCCGGTCCTTGGTGTCGGAACCGAGGCCCTTGAGCTTCTTGGTCTGGTCGAAGCGGGGGGCGTCCGCCTCGAAGAACTGGTCGCACTCGTCGAGCAGGATCAGCAGGCGCCGGCGCGAGTCCCCGTCCATCCAGGCGCGGATGCCGGCCCGCACCCGTTCGGCGACTTCCTGCTTCGACTTGCGGACCGGGGTCCCGCCCAGGACCTGGGCCGCCCTCAGCTCCCGGTCGAGTACGCTCCACAGCGCCTCCGGCCCCAGGGAGCTGCCCTTGCCGATGTTCTCCTGGTCGAGGTTCACGTACACCACTTGCTGGTATCCGGGGCGCTGCCTCTCGAACCGCTCCCCCGCGTCACTGAGGAGCGCCGACTTGCCGAGGCCGCGGCCACCGAAGATGACCTGGGTGCCGTGCGGGTCGATGATGCTCACGCGTTCGGCGTCACGGCCGTAGAACATCTCGCCGCCGATCCGGCCGCGCTTCTCCCTGATGTACGGGTTGACTCCGGAGAACGGCAGCAGGGTCTGCGTGGCCGTGCTGACCTGGCGGTTGCCCCGGGCGGCGAGGTAGGCGAGGGCCGCGTCGTCCACGACCAGCAGCGGTTGCAACCGGTCGGACCCGACGGCGAGTTCCACCCGGGCCTCGCGGCCCAGCGTGCCGAAGTAAGCGACCAGGAGGCTCGCACCGCTGGTGTCGCGGGCCGCCCAGCCCATGACGACCTCGGCGGGCGGTCGGCCCCAGACCATCAGTACGCGCAGACTGCCGCCGCCCTGCTCCTTGATCTGGGAGCCGAACGCAGGGGCCTTCGCCCGGCCGTTGATGTCCACGTCGGTCACCTCGAACAGGCGGTACTCACGCCGGTGGTGCGACTGCTGGTCCAGCGGCCTGGCGCTCTTGGCGTCGTAGCCGAGCAGCTTGAGGGCCGGGAGCAGTTGCCGCCGGGCGGACACCTCGAGCCGGTCCCTCCCCTCCGTCGCGCCCAGCTCCCGCCATGCGTCGAGGGCGTCGGACGCCAGTGCCGCCTCGTCGGTGGAGAGCGTGCCGTAGTCCAGGACGGGGACCACCTGGTGCTTGCCCCCGTTCCGGACGAGGTCGACCAGGTCACGGTCGATGCCCTTGGGCAATCCGTCGGGGACGGCCGGGAAGAACTCGGTCAGGTGCGACTCACCGCCCTCGATCTCCGGGACGGGCTCGCCGATCTCCAGGAAGTAGACGAGGTCGGCCGCGGTGGGCAGCCCGCCCGTCTCCAGGTGCCGCAGGACCTGGGCACGCTGGTCCACGGTGAGCTCCAGGGCCTCCAGCCGGGCCCGGATCCGGTCGGCCGCCTGCTGCCGGAAGGCCGGCAGGTCGCTCCGTACCGTGTCGAGGGCCCGCCGTACGTCCATCAGGTCGTGCGTGTCGGCGCCGTCGAGCTGGTCGCGGGCGTCGGCCAGCAGCTCCTGGAGGCGCAGGTCCTGGTCATCGGTCACGGCCCCGTCGGCCTGCGCGCGGTGCAGCTCGGCGACGAGCTCGTCGTGCTCCCGGCGCAGCGCCGTACGCCGGGCGGCCTCCCGCTCTTCGATCTCGCGCAGCGAGGGCAGGGTGAGCTCTCCCGCCTCCGCTGCGGGCAGCGTCCCGCGTCCGGCGAGCTCGACGATGGCACGGGCCGCGGTGAAGGCGTCGTGGGCGAGTCGCTCGTCGAGGCCTTCCTGCCAGCTCCGGCCGACGGCCACCAGGAGCCGGGCGAGCGGGGGCCGCTCGTCACGGGTGTCGCACACCTTCAACAGCTCGGCGTCCAGTACGAGTTCAGGAGCGAGCAGGCTGCCGGGACGCGTGGTCCCGGTATCACCGGCCAGCAGGGCGAACAGCTCGTCCATCGACGTACGTGCCGCCCATGCCGTTGCCGCGGCGACGGCGGCCGAGCGTCGCGCCAGCTCCTCCAGCTCGGCGAGTACCGCCTCCTTGCCGGCCAGCAGGGACTGGCGCAGCGAGGAGATCTCCTTGACCGCGCGGTTGCCGTCGGAGCGGTCGCCGCGCCGGATGCCGTCGACGGCCAGGCACCACTCCTTGGCGAGACCGGCGGACCGCTCGATGAGGTGCACCAGGTCCTGGCGCCCGGAGCCCTGGAGCGGCTTGCCGCTGGGCGAACGGTACTTGCGGTCCATGCGGTCGATCTCGTTGTTGACCTCGGCCAGCTTCGACAGCCGGTCGGCCTGCTCCCGCACCTGCTGCATCGCTTCGCGGTTGTCGCCGACCACGGTCATCAGCAGCGATCCGAGGAGCCCGTCGTCCGGTGCCAGCCACCGCTTGGCGATCTCCGTCGCCCGCGCGAACCTCAGCCTCTGCGGCGCGAGCAGAGACCGGCACTGCTCGCGCAGCTCACGCAGCCGGGCCTCCGTCTCGGACGCGTCGGCGATGACGACGAGCGGGGAGGCGATCATCAGGGCACCGCTGAGTGCGCGGTCGGCGACGGCGGTCGTCACCTCCGCGAGCCGGTCGGGCAGCCGGGGCACCAGAGCCTTGAGCTGAGCGCCCGCCAGATGGTCGCCGGTGATCAGCGCCGTGCGCAGCAGGGCGGGCAGCAGGACGAGTTCGCTCCCCTCGGCGTCACGGCCCTCGTATCCGCCGTACCGCTGGAGCAGGTCCGCGGTCAGCCGGGCCCCCTGGCTGTCGCCGGAGGTGAGCAGGGCGGCGGCGCCGGCGAGGCGGAGCGCCGCCACCTGCGGCGCGGGGAGGGAAGCCGCTGCGGCCACGTGCTGGGCGAGCCCGAAGCGCCGCTCCACGACCAGCTGGGCCAGGGCCCGTACGGCCGCGTCGTCGTCCTCGTCGCTCTCGTCGTCCTCGTTCGCGCGCGGGTCGGGGGCGGCAGGCTCGTCGTGTCCGGCGGGCGCGGGGGCGGGCGCGGGGGACGGCGCGGGCATCACGTCGGCTGCCGGTTCGATGACCGGCTCCGGGTCGGCCTCGGGCTCGGCCGGAGCCGGCGCGGGGGCCGGGGCCGGGGCACGTGAGTCGTCGGCGTCGGCGTCGGCGTCGGCGTCAGGAGACACGAGGACGGAAACGACGGCTTCCGGTTCGGCGGCGGGCTCGGTCGGCCGTACGACCGCCCCGCGCTCGCCGGTCGTCCTACCGCCGGCGGGCCCGGTGGTGACCGCCGGTTCGTGGTCGGGGCGGACGGCCCGCGGCTGCGTCAACGCCAGCTCAGAGGCCATGATCACCGCCATGGCGCAGGTCGGCAGCACCCGCACGACCTGCTCCTGCAGGGTCAGGATCTCGGTCGCGGCGTCCGCCTGCCGGGCCAGCCTGATGATCCGTGCCAGGGCGGCGAGCGCAGCGCTCTCCTCCCGCTGCCCCTCCTCCCACACCGGTGCCTCCACCAGACGGCGGGCCGCTCCTCGTACGGCCTCGGCGGCAGAGGCAGCGGCGCTGTCCGGCCGGCAGGACACGTCCAACAGTTCCCGCAGGGTCTCCCGGGCCTGGAGGTCGCGTTCCCGTGCCGTCCGGTACGTGCGTGCGGCGCGGGTCATGTCCTCCAGGCGCCGGGGCACCCCCTCGATGCCCGACGCGCGGAACACCGCGCCGGCGCTGTCGAAGGCAGCTCTCAGCGCGGCCAGCAGGACCAGATCCGCCTCGTGCGGAGGACGCCCGTCCACGACCGCGTCGGTCACCTTGTCCACGGCTTGCCGGGCCTGGGCGACGGCCGACTCCAGCTGTCGGCAGGCCGCCTCGGGATCGGGATCCGGCTCCGGCTCCGGGGCCGCCGCGGGCACGTCGCCCGCGGTGGAGGCGTTCGGCACCGGGGTCTCCCGTACGGGGGCGGTCGCGCCCTCGGCCGTACGGGGAGTGAAGTCGGGGTGAGCCGCCACGATGGAGCGGGCCGTGTCACCGACGACGGCGTACCGCGCCCTGTCCCCCTCGTCGGCCGCCGTCGCCGCGAACCAGTCCTGGTCCGCCGCCCAGGCGAGGATGTAGGCGTCGGCGACGGAAGCGCTGCACCACGCGAACACCGTGGCCCGGACGAGCGTCTCGCCCCATCGGACGACGGGGTCGGACACGGCCTCTTCGTCGCCGGCGAAGACGAAGCCGCCCACCTGCTTCATCACGGTGAACGTGAGTTCCCTGACCCCGCAGCTGTAGGAGTGCTGGCGGGCGTCGCGTCGTAACCTGGCCAGCACGTCCTTGCACAGGGCGCTGCCCGCCCGTCGGGGGGCCGCCATGCGGATCCCCAGGCTGCCGAGCAACTCCTGCCGGTCCCTGTGCGACAAGGAGTTGAAGGCCAGTTCCACCATGCCGGCCGTGAGGCCGTTCAGGGTGGCGAGAACCGGGGGTTGCAAGGCGTTGAGAGCGTCGGCCAGGCCTTCGAGGGCCTCGGCCGAGGCGCTGGGCGGGGACCATGGCAGCCCCGTGACAGCGCGATAGCGGTCTTGCATGTACGCGTACTCCGTATTCGTTGCCGGTTTTGAGGAGGATCGAAAGGAAGGAGGGTCAGTGGCCGCGCGTGTGCGCGGTGACGAACGTGTACCCGTAGGGCAGTTCCCAGCCGTCGGCCTTGCCCAGCCCGCGGCAGTACTCCCGGAATGCCGCTCGCTGGAGTCCGCTGGGCGAGGCCCCCGGCCTGAGGCGGCGCAGATGGCCGGCGACGAACTGGACGGCACGCAGCTCCTCGCCGGCCGGTCCCTCGCCGCCCCATGGGCGCCTCACCCGGTATCGAGGGGGGCGGTAGCCGATGAGGGGGATCTCCGGTTCGTCTTCGCGTGCCGGGTAACGCGGTTGGCCCCAGGCGTCGCGGCTTCCGAGTGCCGGCTCCAGGAGGCGTTCCGCGAGGAGTTCCGCGACCGCCGATTCCAGGGCGGCGGCCTGTGACCGGGCCGGCCGGCGTCCGTAGGCCGCGTGCGGCAGGACCGAGCGGTCCAGCAGGGCGTGACCGTCCACAGTGAGCAGCCCGCAACGGCGCACCGTCCGCATCACCAGTTGCCGGGGGCCGAGACCGGCGGCCGTGTCCCCGTGGCGGTCACTGCCCGGAGCGTCCTCCCTGGTGAGCACGCGGGGGTCGAAGCAGTGGCCGATCACTCGGCCTCCGGCCTGCACCGGTCCCTCGAGCCGTGCCGTGGCGGCGCGGATCACCCTGCCGCCGCGGAGCCAGCGCAGCTCCAGCAACAGGCCGGGGAAGAAGTCGCGGGGCCAGGTGATCCCGGTCAACCGGTCGGCGCCCCCGCCGAGTTCGGCAGTGACCTCCTCGGCCGTCTCGTTCTGCGGCCGTCCTTGGGCGCGGTGGTCGAGTTCGAGGCGCGCCGTGGGGCGTCCGCCGTGGGACCGGCGGAGTTCGCGCGCGACGTCCGGGTGCAGGGGGAGCCAGCCGTCGGTGAGGTGGGCCAGCCGCAGGGGCAACCGCCAGACGATTTCCTCCGCGTCGATCCGCAGCAGCTCGCTGGGGCCCAGGGTGGCGTCGTCGGCGAGGGGCAGGTCGAGCGGTTCCGCTTCCGGATCAGCCTCCGGCTCCGGCTCCGGCTCCGATGGCGCGCGTACCGTGGAGATCCAGCCGCGTCCGGCCGGGACCAGAGGATCTCCGGGAGTCTCGGCGTCACCGGGGTGGTGGGACCTCCACACACCGCCGCCCTCGAAGGCGTCGTCGAGCGTGATCCGCGAGCCGTTGCCGAACCGGCCCCGATCGCTGTCCCGCCGGACCACGTCGCCGAGCGCCAGATTCGCCCGGCACACCGCTCCGGCGTACCCCACTCCCCTGAGCAGTTCCGTCGCCCCGGGGAACCCGCGCAGCCGCGGCCCGACCGCCGTGTAGACGCTGACGGGCGAGGTGAGGCCGTGGCGCCGCCTCGTGGGCGTGGCGGCGTGTTCCACCGCTGCCGCGAGGGACCTGAGATCACCGCCGCCCAGGGGTCCGGTGTCGCGCCAGGCGTCCGCGAGGGAGGCCCGGGTCATCGCGTAGTGGCCCCACGTGCGCAGCGCGTGGCTCGAACGGAGGACACCCCGCACGGTGTCGAGAAGGCCGAGCAGACCCGCCCGCAGATCGTCGTCGTGCGTGCTGCCCACCAGTGAGGCGAGGGACACCGGCACGAAGGGGCTGAGCAGCTGGTCCCGCGCCGTCGTCAGGAGGTGGTCCGCATAGGCGGTCACGTCGTCGCGCCGGGCGGCCTCCCGGGACGGATAGCAGACGTCGACGAGGACATGGCCGTCCTCGTTGATCCAGCGCCGGCGCGTTCGCAGGCGGTGGAGCTGGGCCGGTGAGAGGCTCAGGGCCGGGCCGAAGGCATGGAGATCCGGGACCAGGAGCTCCCTGCGCCGTGGAGCGGTGTCGTTCCCGGGCCTGCCGGGGCCCTCGGCGCCCGCGGGCGCCCCCGACAGCCAGGCCGGTACGTCACCGAGGGCGCCGCCCACCTCCGGATGCGCGCCCTCCCGGTAGACGATCTCGGCGTAGAGCGGGTCCGAGCCGGTGGCCACGCACACCATGGCACCGATCGGGAGTACGGGGGCCGACTCGCCGAAGGTGATCACGGGGAAGTCGTCGAGGCGCAGCGGGCTTCCGCCGTAGCCGTCGCCGCCGGTGTCGTAGCCGAAGTACGCGGCGTTGAAGGCGACCGCGGTGTGCACCGGCGCCGGGCGGGCCGCGACGACCGCCTCGAGGTAGCGCAGCAGCCGGTCCCGGTCCCGGTCCGGTACGGCTTCGTGGCCCCTGGTCATGGCGGGCGTCAGAAGGGCCTGGTCGCCGTAAGGGTCGGGCACCTCCGTCCCGTCGCGAGACGCCCGTGACGCCTGCGGCCCCGGACGTCCGCGGACCGCCGTTGATGCATACGAGTCCCCACCCATGACACCTCCGCCGCCTACGTGTCCGCCCCGGCCGAGTCTGCGGTTATTCACGCAGACTATGCCTCCGCATGACGTGCCGATGGTGTTTTCATCACTTCACCCGGGTTGGCCGCGGCCCACACCGGCCCCGCGAGCGGCGGCGCCAGACCGGGGCCCTGAACCGCGCGATCCCCGCCACTGGTTTCGCGTACGAATACCTGCCGCACGAAGTGGCCGGCCTTCGTGGAATCGACCGAGATCCGCTTGACCGATGAACCTGCGGCAACGTAACTTCGACCGCACCGACTCGCGGGCTACTGGAAGGAGGCGAAGCCGGATGTTCACCATCTCCGAACTGCTTCGCCTCGCACACCAGATCGCCTGGGCTCCCGGTCGTGTCGCACACGGCTGCTGAACAGCCCCCTTCCCGGCGCGCCCTCTCGCGGCCCCGGCACCTTCTCCTCTCTGTCACCATCCACGGCACGCCGTTGCGTGCCGATGTGTCGCGCTCTGGGTTATCGAGCTGCGACCGCCGAAAGAGAAAGCTCCTGAAATGGCGACTAGGACAGTCACATCGACCGTGCGCCGGAATGCGAGCGCGTCATGGTAGCGGCGCGGATCACGGTCAACGGAAAAGAAACACCGATTTCACCGGCCGCACCCCACACCACGGTGCTGGATTTCCTGCGTGAGCGCGGCCTCACGGGCACCAAGGAGGGCTGCGCCGAGGGTGAATGCGGCGCCTGTTCGGTCCTGGTGGCCCGTCCGGGGGTGAACAAGCCCACCGACTGGGTGGCGGTCAACGCCTGCCTGGTCCCGGTCGCGGCGCTCGACGGCCAGGAGGTCGTCACCTCCGAAGGTCTCGCCACCGCCGGTGAACCCGGCGCGCCGGCCGTGCTGCACCCCGTGCAGGAGGAGATGGCCGTCCGCGGCGGCTCCCAATGCGGTTACTGCACACCGGGGTTCATCTGCAGCATGGCCTCCGAGTACTACCGCCCCGACCGCTGCGCGCACCCGGCCCCGGCCGAAGGCACCGAAACCGCCACCAGCACCGGCACCGGCACCGGCACCGAGCACGGTCCGAACGGTTTCGATCTGCACGCGCTGAGCGGAAACCTCTGCCGCTGCACCGGTTACCGCCCGATCCGCGATGCCGCGTTCGCCGTCGGTACGCCCACCCGGGACGACCCCCTCGCGCAGCGTCGCGAGCAGTCCCCGCCCGGACCGGCCGCCACCGAATACACGCAGGACGACAGCGCGTTCCTACGGCCGGGCACCCTGGCCGATGCGCTGCGGCTCCTGCGCGAGCGGCCCGACGCGGTGGTCGTCGCCGGAAGCACCGACTGGGGTGTGGAGGTGAACATCCGTTCCCGCCGGGCGAGTTGCGTGGTCGCTGTCGACCGGCTGCCCGAACTGCGGGAGCTGCGCGTCGAATCCGGCCACATCGAGATCGGGGCGGCGCAGACGCTCACCGAGATCGAACGTCGTCTCGACGGCAGCGTCCCGCTGCTGGCAGAGCTGTTCCCGCAGTTCGCGTCCCGGCTCATCCGCAACAGTGCGACCCTCGGCGGCAATCTGGGTACCGGGTCCCCCATCGGTGACAGCCCGCCGGTGCTGCTCGCGCTGGAGGCGTCGGTGGTGCTCGCCGGCGCCGACGGTGAGCGCGAGGTCCCCCTGTCCGACTACTTCACCGGCTACCGGCAGAGCGTGCGCCGTCCCGGCGAGCTGATCCGCGCGGTGCGCGTCCCCCTGCCGCTGTCGCCGGTCACGGCCTTCCACAAGATCGCCAAACGGCGCTTCGACGACATCTCCAGCGTGGCGGTCGCCTTCGCGCTCGACATCGAGGGCGGAATCGTGCGCAAGGCACGCATCGGCCTGGGCGGCGTGGCCGCCACACCGATCCGCGCCCTCGACACCGAGGCGGCCCTGGAGGGCAAGCCGTGGGCGCCGGAGACCGTGGAGGCCGCGTCCCGGGTACTGCGGAACGAGGGCACACCGATGGACGATCACCGCGCCAGCGCCGGCTACCGGTCCGCGATGCTCGGCCAGAGCCTGCCCAAGCTGTACGCGCGAACCACCGAGGCGGTGTCGTCATGAGCCAACTGTCCGAACGTCCCGAAAAGCCCGTCGTCGGGGTTTCGATGCCTCACGAGAGCGCCAATCTGCACGTCACCGGCGCCGCGCTCTACACCGACGACCTGGTCCATCGCACCAAGGACGTACTGCACGCCCACCCGGTCCAGGTCATGAAGGCCCACGGCAGGATCACCGCGCTGCGCACCGAACCCGCGCTCGCCGTGCCCGGTGTGGTCCGCGTACTCACCGTTGCCGACGTGCCCGGCGTCAACGACGCCGGAATGAAGCACGACGAACCGCTGTTCCCCGACACGGTCATGTTCCACGGCCACGCCGTCGCCTGGGTGCTCGGCGAGACCCTGGAGGCGGCCCGGCTCGGTGCGGCGGCCGTCGAGGTGGAACTCGACGAGAAGCCCTCCGTGATCACGCTCCAGGAAGCCATCGCGGCCGAGAGCTTCCACGGCGCCCGGCCCATGATGCTGACCGGCGACGTCGACGCCGGCTTCGAGGACTCCGCGCACGTGTTCACCGGCGAGTTCCAGTTCTCCGACCAGGAACACTTCTATCTCGAGACGCACGCGGCGCTGGCCCACGTCGACGAGAACGGGCAGATGTTCGTCCAGAGCAGCACCCAGCATCCCTCGGAGACGCAGGAGATCGTCGCGCACGTACTCGGCCTGCACAGCCACGAGGTGACCGTGCAGTGCCTGCGGATGGGTGGCGGCTTCGGCGGCAAGGAGATGCAGCCGCACGGGTTCGCGGCCATCGCCGCGCTCGGCGCCAGGCTGACCGGCCGGCCGGTCCGGGTACGGCTCAACCGGACCCAGGACCTGACCATGTCCGGCAAGCGCCACGGGTTCCACGCCACGTGGAAGATCGGTTTCGACGCCGAGGGCCGTATCCAGGCCCTGGACGCCACCTTGACCGCGGACGGCGGCTGGAGCCTGGACCTGTCCGAGCCGGTGGTGGCCCGCGCGCTGTGCCACATCGACAACACCTACTGGATTCCCCACGCGCGCATCGCCGGCCGCATCGCCAAGACCAACAAGGTCTCCAACACCGCCTTCCGCGGCTTCGGCGGCCCGCAGGGCATGCTGGTGATCGAGGACATCATGGGCCGGTGCGCGCCGCTGCTCGGCCTCGACCCGATGGAGCTGCGCGAGCGCAACTTCTACCGGCAGGGCCAGTCGACGCCGTACGGACAGCCGGTCGCCCACCCCGAACGGATCTCCACCGTCTGGCGGCAGGTCCAGGACGACGCCGGCATCGCCGATCGCAAGCGCGAGATCGCGGCCTTCAACGCCGCGCACCCGCACACCAAGCGGGCGCTCGCGATCACCGGGATCAAGTTCGGAATCTCCTTCAACCTCACCGCCTTCAACCAGGCCGGTGCGCTGGTGCTGGTCTACAAGGACGGCTCGGTCCTGATCAACCACGGCGGCACCGAGATGGGGCAGGGCCTGCACACCAAGATGCTCCAGGTGGCCGCGACCACGCTGGGCATCCCGCTGCACAAGGTGCGCCTCGCCCCGACGCGCACCGACAAGGTGCCCAACACCTCCGCCACCGCCGCCAGTGCCGGGGCGGACCTCAACGGCGCGGCGGTGAAGAACGCCTGCGAGCAGATCCGCGAGCGGCTGCTCCGAGTGGCCGGTACCCAGCTGGGTGCGAACGCCTCGGACGTGCGCATCGTCGAGGGCGTCGCGCGCGTCCTCGGCAACGACGAGGAACTGGCCTGGGACGACCTGGTGCGCACCGCGTACTTCCAGCGGGTCCAGTTGTCGGCGGCCGGTTTCTACCGGACCGAGGGCTTGCACTGGGACGCGAAGGCGTTCCACGGGTCGCCGTTCAAGTACTTCTCCTACGGCTGCGCCGCGGCCGAGGTGGAGGTGGACGGTTTCACCGGCGCCTACCGGATCCGGCGCGTGGACATCGTGCACGACGTCGGCGACAGCCTCTCCCCGATGATCGACATCGGTCAGGTCGAGGGCGGTTTCGTGCAGGGCGCGGGCTGGCTGACGCTCGAGGACCTGCGGTGGGACGCCGGCGAGGGGCCGAACCGCGGCCGGCTGCTGACCCAGGCCGCGAGCACCTACAAGCTGCCGAGCTTCTCGGAGATGCCCGAGGAGTTCAACGTCAGGCTGCTGGAGAACGCCACCGAGGAGGGCGCGGTCTACGGGTCCAAGGCGGTGGGTGAGCCTCCGCTGATGCTGGCGTTCTCGGTGCGGGAAGCACTGCGGCAGGCGGCCGGGGAGTTCGGGCCCGCCGGAGTCAGCGTGGAGCTCGCCTCCCCGGCGACACCGGAGGCGGTGTACTGGGCGATCGAAGCGGTCCGCGGGGGCGGCGTGCGGTACGACGGTCACGCGCCCGACGGCAGCGAGTTCCCCGCCGACGCAAGCGCTTTGAGCCATGCCTGACATGAGCTGGGTGGCCGCGGTCGCGCGGTTGCGGGCACGCCGGGAACCCGGCGTGCTCGTGACCGTCGCGACCGTGCGCGGCCACGCGCCCCGCCGGGCCGGCGCCAAACTCGTCGTGGGACGGACCGAGACGTGGGGTTCGATCGGCGGCGGCAACATCGAGGCCGTCGCCATCGACCGGGCGCGCGAGCTGAACGGCGCGCCCGACCCGGAGCCGGAGCTGATGGAGTTCGCCCTCAACGACAAGGTCACCGGCCGGCACGGCGTGCAGTGCTGCGGCGGAGCCGTCACCGTACTGCTCGAACCGCTGCCGGTGGTCCAGGCGGTGGCGGTCTTCGGCGTCGGGCACGTCGGGCTGGAGCTGGCCCGCATCCTGGCCCGCCACCACCTCGACCTGCACCTGATCGACACCCGCCCCGACATGCTCACCGAGGAACGGCTCGGCGTCCTCGCGGACGCGGTGGCGCAGATCCACGTGCACCACACCCCGCTGCTTCCGGAGGAGGTGCTCACGGAGCTGCCGCCCGGCACCCACGTCCTGATCATGACCCACGATCACGCCGAGGACGCCGCGCTGTGCGACGCCGCCCTGCGCACGGCAGGTCTCGGCTCGATCGGACTGATCGGCTCGTCCGCCAAATGGGCGCGGTTCCGGCAGCGCCTGGCCGTCGAGGGCGGCCACGACGCCGCCGCCATCGACCGGATCAAGACCCCGATCGGTGTCGCCGGGATCACTGGCAAGGAACCCGCCACGATCGCGGTGAGCGTCGCGGCGGACCTGCTGCGGACCTTCGAACAGGACCGCCAGTGGGAAGTGCCGGACACGGTCGCCGAGGTGCCGCACGCTCCTGTGGCCGGTCTCACCGCATGACGACGGGTCAGCGCACCCTCCCCGGGGCTTCAGGGGACGGTCTTGTCCCTGACGGAAAATCGCCGCCCGGATGCCTGGGTGATGGGGCATGCTCGGTGAGGTTGCCGGGAAACCCGCACCTGCGCGGGGCCCCTGCGACCAATGTCCCTTTCGGTATGCGACTTTCAAGGATTGATTTTGGGCACGCAGTCCACCACACATCCGGCCGACGCCTCCGGCGCTTTACGTCCGGCCGACGCCTCCGGCACTTTCGCTCTGGGTGGCGACCTGCCGGTGAACCGTCTCGGTTACGGCGCCATGCAACTGACCGGTCCAGGCGTCTGGGGCGAACCCCGCGATCCGGACGAGGCCGTCCGGGTCCTGCGCCGAGCGGTCGAGCTGGGCGTCACCTTCATCGACACGGCAGACGCCTACGGCCCGTTCGTCAACGAGCAGCTGATCCGCAAGGCTCTGCACCCCTACACCGACGACCTGGTCATCGCCACCAAGGGCGGCGTGACGCGTCCGGGTCCGGGCGACTGGCGCCCCAACGGCCGACCCGAGTATCTGCGTCAACGGGTGGAGCTGAGCCTGCGACACCTCGGACTCGAACGCATCGATCTGTACCAGCTGCACCGTATCGACCCCGACGTCCCACTGGCCGAGCAGCTCGGCGCGTTGGCCCAGCTGCAGCAGGAGGGCAAGCTCCGTCACCTCGGACTGTCCGAGGTGACGGTCGAGGAGCTCAAGGAGGCCCGGACGCACGCTGACATCGTCTCCGTGCAGAACCTTTACAACCTCGCGAACCGGTCGGCTGAAGACGTACTCCAGTACGCCGAGGCCGAGAACATCGCCTTCATCCCTTGGTTCCCGATCGCGACAGGCGAACTCGCCCGCCCCGGCAGCCCGCTGGACGCCGCGTCCCGGCTGCACAACGCGAGCCCCGCGCAGCTCGCCCTCGCCTGGCTGCTGCGCCGCTCCTCGGTGATGCTCCCGATTCCGGGCACGTCCAGTGCCGCCCATCTGGAGGAGAACGCCAACGCCGCACTGGTGCGACTCGACGACCAGGAGTTCGAGGCCCTCACCGCCGCCGCCTGAACTCGGTGTGGTCCGGCGCCCCCGGTCGACCGAGAGCTGCGCCACGTCGTCAGGCGCCGGATGCGGGCTGCCTCCTCATCGGGGGCACCCGAGCGTACGGCCGCGGGGTCGGTGACGCTCTGCACGGGCCGCGGATCAATGGTTCGCCTCCCGGCATGACCATTCCGCCTGGCGGCGGCCCTGCGGCCCGCGCTGGGCGGCCCGGCTCAGACGCCGGAGGAGACGTCAGCCTTCTCGTGGGACCCCGTGTGCTCTCCCTCGGCCGCCGCTAGCCTGCGGTTGCGCCGGACCGAGGAGAAGAAGGACCAGGCGATCAGGACGACGCCGACGAGGCCGGTGATGACCTCGTGGATCTCGTACTGGATGGTGACGAGCAGGATCACGGCGAGGGCGCCGATCGCGTAGTGCGCGCCGTGCTCGAGGTAGACGTAGTCGTCGAGGGTGCCCTTGCGGACCAGGTAGACCGTGAGCGAGCGGACGTACATCGCGCCGATACCGAGGCCGAGCGACATCAGGACGATGTCGTTGGTGATCGCGAAGGCGGCGATGACGCCGTCGAAGGAGAAGGACGCGTCCAGGACCTCCAGGTAGAGGAACATGAAGAACGCGGCCTTGCCGGCCATCACGACCGCTGGGACCTTCTTGCCGCTCGTCCTGGCCTCTTCTGCGGCCTCGTGCTCGCGCTCCTCCTCTTCCTCGAGCTTGTTCTCGAAGTAGCCGGAGAGGCCGCTGACGATCAGGTAGGTGATCAAGCCCGCGATGCCGGCGATCAGGACGGTCTGCACCTTGTCCGCATGGACGCCGCCGTGCTGGTGGGCCTTGGTGGCGAAGGTCATCGCGGAGACGAGCAGCACGATGAGCGCGATGCAGACGGAGAGCATGTCGACCTTGCCGAGCTTGGCGAGCGGGCGCTCCAGCCAGCCGAGCCACTTGATGTCACGGTCCTCGAAGATGAAGTCGAGGAAGATCATCAGCAGGAACATGCCGCCGAAGGCGGCGATCGACGGGTGGGCGTCGGTCACGAGCTGCTCGTAGCGCCCGGCATCGTTGAAGGCGAGATCGACGGCCTCGACGGGGCCGATCTTGGCGCTGATGGCGACGATCACGACGGGGAAGACCAGGCGCATGCCGAAGACGGCGATGAGCACACCGATGGTGAGGAAGATCTTCTGCCAGAAGGCATTCATCTTCTTCAGGATCCCGGCGTTGACCACGGCGTTGTCGAAGGACACCGAGATCTCGAGGATGGAGAGGATCGCCACGATCCCGAAGCCGGTCCATCCCCCGTATAAGACCGCCGCGACCAGGCCGAGCGCGGTCACCGCGAACGACCAGCCGAACGTTTTCAGAAGCACTGGCTACCCAATCGTTTCATGCGGGGCTCCCCCGCGCCGTACCTTGCTTTACGAAGCCTTGACCACGAAGTCTAGAGCGATGCCTCTCAGCCCTGACGGATACCGGCCAACGGCGCCGGCCTGGCCGCCGTCCAAGCAGGCCACCGCGTCCAGTTCACCATCGGCCGAACTCACAGTGCCGTCGACGAACCAACGCTCCACCAGATCTTCGCAGACCTACTCCTACCAGAGGCTTCACGCATATGTGAGGCCGGGTCATCGCCTCGGCCGCCCGCACGCGGTCACGCACCACAACTACGACATTTCCGAGAGGACCTCAATGGACAACTGATGGAGATCACGCCGTCGCCCCGAGCGGGATGACGGGAGAATCAACGTGTGGTACACAGGCATAATGTCTTCCCAACTCCCCTTACGCTTCGGCGTCAACATGTTCGTCCCCGGTTCGCGACGCGAGTGGCGCGCGAAGTGCCGCAGAGCCGAGGAACTCGGTTTCGATGTGGTCGGAGTGGCCGATCACCTGGGATTCCCCGCACCGTTTCCAGCAATCGTGGCCGCAGCCGAAGCGACCGAACAGGTACGGCTAACTACGTTCGTGTTGAACACGCCGTTCTACAACCCCGCCCTTCTGGCGCGTGACGTCACGAGCACCGACCAATTCATCGACGGGCGTATGGAACTCGGGCTCGGCGCCGGCTACGTGAAAGCCGAGTTCGACACCGCTGAGATACCGTTCCCCAGCGGCGGCAGGCGGGTCGAACAGCTGGAACGGACGGTCACCACGTTGCGTCGTCTGTTCAACGACACTGAATATCAGCCGCGTCCAGCCCAACCATCCGGGCCACCACTGCTGATTGCGGGCTGGGGCGACCGGCTGCTGCGGCTGGCCGCCACGCACGCCGACATCATCGCCTTCCCCGGAGGCTGGGCCAACACCACCGGTGATGCACTGCATCTGGCCGGAACCGCGCAGATGGAAGAACGAATCGCCTACGTGCGCGGCCTACTCGGTGACCGCGCCGATGCTGTGGAGCTGAATCTCCTGGTGCAGCAGGTGATTCCGCCCTCCGAACGCACCTCGGTACCCGACAGGTTCGCGCCGCTGCCGCCCGACGCCGCGCACAGCCCCGAGGAGGTGCCCAGCGTGTTGATCGGAACCCCCGCAGACATGGCGCAGCAAATCAAGGAACGCCGTGAACGCTACGGATTCACCTACTTCACGATCATGGAGTACAACATGGAGAACTTCGCGCCAGTCATCGCCGCGCTTCGCTGAACCGCGTACTCCGCCACAATGCCGCCGACGACGGGGGCTGTGATCGAAAGGGGTCATCCGATTCGCAACGACTCAAGAGCTGGTCGTGGAGCGGCCGGCGTGAATGCGCTCGCCGCCCAGGGCAGCTCCACGACCCTTGTGCTGCTACGCCACGGTGAGACGGCATTGACACCGGAGAAGCGGATATCCGGCAGCGGCGGCTCGGATCCGGCGTTGTCGGAGACCGGGCGGCGGCAGGCTGAGGCCACTGCCCAGAGGCTCCTGGCACGCGGCGCGGTGCGGGCGGTGGTGTCCTCACCGCTGCGCCGGGCCCAGCAGACGGCCGAGGCAGCGGCACGACGTCTGGGCCTGGAGGTCTACGTCGACGAAGGCCTCAGTGAAGCGGATTTCGGTGCCTGGGAGGGACTTACGTTCGCCGAGGTGCGCGAGCGCCACCCGGACGAGCTGGCAGCGTGGCTCGCTTCTCCCGATGCGGTGCCGGGCGGAACCGGGGAGACGTTCACCGCGGTTGCGCGCCGGGCCGCGCTCTCGCGGGACCGGCTCCTGGCGCGGTACGAAGGGCAGACGGTGTTGGTCGTTTCGCATGTCGGGGTGTTGCGGACGCTGGTTCGGCTGGCGCTGGACGCACCGCCCGTGTCGCTGTTCCGAATGGAGCTGTCGGCAGCCTCGCTGACGGCCGTGGCCTATGACGGGGATGGGACCGCGTCGGTGCAATTCCTCAACGACACATCGCACTTGGGGGACCACCGCTGACCTCGGTAGCCGAGGGGGCCGTGCTCGGCACGGCCCCCTCGTCGGTCAGCGTCGAATCGTCTTGGTGCGCATGAGGAATTCAGCGAGGTAGCCGTCGTGCGGCAGTCCGTGCTCCATCCATGGTGTCGGATGGTCACCGACGTAGACGTTGGCGATGGTCGGCTCGGCCACCAATTCGTCGATCAGGTTCTCGTCGGTGGTGACGGCAGTGAGGACGAGGGTGTCGCGCAGCGGCCGGATCCCGGCGTCGCGGTCCCATGGCGCAACCCACGCACAGGGGAAGCCCAGTTCCATCCCGAGCTGTTCGGCGAACGGGCTGTCGAGCTGGTGCACCGCCGGCCGGAGCACCGCGGAGCCATCCCCGAGATCGTCGACGATACCGTCACCGCCGAGCCACGCCTTGGTGCCCGCTGCACGCTGCCGCAGATACCCGTCCCACCGGCGGGCGGGACCGACGGGCATCACGGGCAGGACTGCGCGTTCGTCCGTCGCGGGCAGGCTGGGCAGCGCAGCGAGGCGTTCGGCGATCGCCTCGGCCACGGGGGAAGGGTCGCCCTCGACCAGTACGCCGGTGGCGTTGACGCAACCGACGCCCCCACCACTGCTGATCGACTCCACGATGGTGTCGACGATCGGCTCCCACTCGGTTTCGGCGGTGATGAGTATCTTGGAGCGCCCGGGGCCCTGCGGCAGAATGCGTCCATCGCCCGCATACTTGCCCACGACATCCGCACCGCCGTACACCATTCCGAAGTCGGCGTGCCGGAGGATGTCGTCGGCCACGTTGTGGTCGGTGGGCAGCAACGCGATTCCCTCGTCGCCGAAACCGGCCTCGCGCAGGGCAGTGACCAGCCGATGCGGGGTGAACGGCTCACGACGGGAGGGACGCACGGCAACGCGATAGCCGAGCGCGAGGGCATCGAACCAACCCTGGTGCACCGCAGGGTGATTGCCCGCCGCATGGACGGCGAATACCTCACCGCGCCGGGTCCACAACGCCGCACCGCCCCGAGCCCGCGGATCGCGCCACGAGCCGACCGCAGCGGCCGGCCGCGCGTTCTCCACGCTGAGGTGGATCCGCTCGGCCGCCCGCGCGATCTCGTCGGTGGCATGGCGCACCACCGTGATCGGTATCCCGGTGACCGCGCTGACGGTGTGCTGATATTCCTCCGGCGTCAGCCCCGCGATCGACTGCGTGGCGAAAGCCCGACCCGCCTGTGCGAACGCCGCGATCCGTGTGTCGACGGGTGGAGCCGGCGCTCGGCGCAGGGCCCTGATCGCGCGGGTTACGTAGAGCGAGGGTGCGAGGCTCAGTGTCGCGACCGGGTTTCCGGCAAGATCTCGAATGGTCTCCTGACGGCGGGACCGATAGGGGCCACCGGGGCCGAGAACGTCCAGGTGCAACATCAGTACACGCCCTCGATCACCTTCGTATCGCCGAAGGACGCCACAGGTGCGACGTCTGCGACCGAATCACCGAAGCCGCCATCCACCGGTGCGATCCGCGTCGCGTAGTCCCGCTCGATGTTGTTGACCAGCAAGGCACTTCGGCTCATGTGATGCACGACTATCTGCCCGCGCTCGCCGTACGGAACAACCTGGCCGGTGTCGGGGTCGATCACCCGGAACGTGGTGTACGGCGCGAAGGAGTCGAACACACACGGCTCGTCGCCACCGAGACCGGGTCGCTCCACCGATGTCCCCAGCATCATCGTGCCGCCGTACCCGCCGACGAACTTGGCGTTTCCGAACACCTCGTCGCGCAGCAGATCTCGGGTGTCGGCGTCCAGATGCGTACCACCCCAGATGATCGCGCGAACCTTCCGGTTCACCAACTCGACCAGATCGTCGTGCTGAGCAAGGCGCTCCAGCAGCGGCGGGGTGGCGAAGAGGACACCCACATCCTGGCCGGCCAGAATGTGGCTGACCTGTTCGATGAGGTGATCGGTGTAAGCGTCGGCCACGTCCGTCCGGCCGTCCGCGATCAGCTTCTTCACCCATCGCGGGTCCAGATCGATGCTGAAGTTCAGCCCACCCCGAGCCATCGCGGTGTCGGCCGCCATTGCTCCGACATTGTGCGGCCCGGTGGGGACAGCACTGAGCCAGTCGACATTTCGAGGTACGCCGTGAGAATCCAGTCGCTCACTGAACCATTCGACACTGCGCTGGTGCCACTCCGCACTGTACGGCACCGACTTGGGCCGTCCTGTGGTACCGCCGCTTTCGTAGACGGCGGCCCCGTGCTCGTCACCGTAGCCACGGGGGATCAGCTCACGGACGCCGATATCGCGTAGCTCGTCCACCACGTTGGGAAACAAGCTGAGATCGTCGAAATCCCGCACATCGGTCAGCGGATCAAAGTCGAGGCTCTCGGCCCGTTTCAGCCAGAACGATGACCCGGTCTCCGGACTGAAGTGCCACCGCATCATCTCCCGAACGAACTCTCCGCCGGTGTGCTCGACCATGGATTTCCTCTCGAAATAGTTGAACAAATGTCCGGCAACTCTGCGTTGGTCCGGTCGCGCGTCTCACCGAGCGGCGCCTCACACAGGGCCGCGACGCCGGCTCACCCGGCGCCGCGACGAAGTCCTGCGCTTCTTCAACGGCCTCGCGTTGCTCGCCGTCCGCACCTACCCTTTTCCTACCCGGTCTCGGCCGAACCACTGAGGCAGCGGGCGGTGGAGAGGCCCGCCGTGCCGGTCCAGGATTCCTTGTCGAGCACGAGGTTTCGGATGATCTCTCCGGCGGCAGGTGCTTGACACAGTCCCTGACCAGAGAATCCAGCCGCGTAGAAGAACCGACGGGAGCGATCGCGACCGATGAAAGCCATCCCGTCCGGACTTACATCGAGGTCTCCGCTCCACCCGTGCTCGAGGCGGTTGCCGGCGAGGGCCGGGAAGGTCGTGCCGAGGTGGTGTGACACCCGTTGCAGCCAGGCCTGTCGGCTTTCGTCCGGAGCCGGGCGGCCCATCCCGACGAGAATGCGGTCTCCCCAGCTTCGAATACGCAGACTGGACGGGTGCATGGTCATCGGCAGGGCGTTGCGCGGACCACTACCGGGGGTGTCGGCCAGGAGCATGTCGACGGGGTACGTGGTCACAGGAATGTGTACGTCGGCCATGGCGGCGACCGTTCCCGCCCAGGGACCTGCCGCGCAGACGATGGTGTCGGCGCGGATGCTTCCCGTCGGCGTGTGGACCCGCCCGTCTGGGTCGATGCCGGTGACGGGTGTTTCCGTGCGCAGGATGGCGCCGGCCTGCTGGGCGGCTGTGGCGTAGCCGCGCACGATCGCGGCGGGGTCGCAGGCGTAGGCCTCGGGCGACCAGGCCGCCGCCAGGATGGTTCGCTCGTCGACCAGCGGGTTGAGCCGCGCTGCTTCAGCAGCGGTCACGAGTTCGACATCCACCCCAGCTGCCCGCTGGGAAGCTTGGGTGTGCCGGAAGTCCTGCACCTGGTGTTCGTCGGTGAACAGCACGAGTAGGCCGATGCGCTTCAAGCCCAGGTCGGTTCCGGTCCGTTCGGTGAAGGCGTGGTAGGCCTCCAGGCTCCGGACGGCGAGGCTGCTGATGAGTGCGTTGCCGGGAAAGTAGGTACGCACAACTCCCGCAGTGGTCCCGGACGATCCCGATCCGAGCTCGCCACGCTCCAGCAGGACGGTGCCGACGCCTGACTCGGCGAGCTGGCACGCTATCGAGTTGCCGATGACGCCGCCGCCGATGACGACGGCGTCCGCGCGCTCGGGAAGCTGACTCACGGCTGGCGGACCGATTCATCGGGGCGCAGTTGGCGCAGGTGATCTCCGGAATCCCACGGGTACAGGTGCAGATTCCAACCACCCAAGCAGTTGATGTAGAGCGCCAGCTGGCTCGCCACACTCAGGAAGTCATCGCGATCGAGCTGGTCGAGGCAGTTCAGGAATCGCTGGGTGAAACTCCAAAGCTGCTCCAGGCCACAGTAGCCGAGGAACTCGGCCGGAATGCCGACCAGCAGGCGCGTCATGTGACGCAATGAATCCATCGGCATGCCCTGGACCGCGGCCCGGACCAGACCACCGTAGGTGGCATACCCCAGCGGACGGGTCTCACCGTTGACGAACAACAGAGTGGGCAGCACCGTCTCAAAGCTTCCCGCCCCGGAAGGAATCGACCCCGCGTGGAGGTCTGCGAGCTCCTTTGGTTCGGACAGCCAAGCCTGCTTGGTCGCGGTGTACACGTCGTGGATGAGACGGCTCGCGTCGGGATCTGCGGCGGTCAGTTGCGGAATGCGGTGGCCGCCTTCGGTTCCCGCCTTGCGGACCTCCACCAGGATCGGCTTCTTCGTCGAATAGACCGAATCCCAGGTCGCCCGCCCGGCCTCCTGTAGTGCCGGCATGTCCTCTTGCCGGATCCGGCCCACCGGGGATGCCGGCATCGGTTCGGTCAGCGTTCCGTACTTGATGCCCAAATGCTGGAGCGCGGAGCAGAATACGGTCCCATCGGGTGCATCGCGTCGATCTGCTATCCGAGTGGACGCGGACAGATGCAGCAGCGACGGGATCGGTGCCGCGTGATAGAGATGCTCTCCCGCCACCAGCGCGTGTCCCTGCAGACTCTGGTAAGGCAATGCCTCCCACAGCGCGTCGGCAAGTTCAGGGTTACGGCCGTCGAGTTCCGCGGTCACGACGATGCCCAGGTCGGGCCAGGCTATCTCGATCTGCCGGCCGGAAAACGTTTCAGTCAAGGTTTTTCCTTCGCTCGGGCTGACCTGTATGAAAAGTCCCTGCGATCGCGCCTCAACGTACCGGCGATCAACTGGGGTCCGACCCCTGATCCCCCCCCTATCGGGCGGACCCCCTACCCCAGCGCGCCGCGCCGCGACGGGCTCTGACAAGGCTTCAGCAACGGGCCTGGGACCACATCTCCATACTGTTTCCTTACTGGTTCTTGATTGCCCTTGCACCCTTGGGAGCTCTCGCCACAGGAAGGGATCCGGGTTGAACGTCTCAACGACCCTGTGAGTGCTCACAGTTGCAGGGCAGCAGCTGTACTTCCTCGCTGAGGGCGGCCGGTTCCCTTGACCGAAGCGATAGGGGAACCCCTATCTTCGCCATTCGGCTTGTGCCCAACCGCCGCGCCCTGCAGCGGGAGGACGGTGTCCGGTTCCACCACGGTCTGTCCGTCGGTGAGGTCGTGGTCGACCAGGGACGCGTCCGGGGTGTGCGGGTGGGCGGCGCGTTGATCGAGTCGGACGCGGTGGTGGACGCCACGGGGCGTCGCTCGCCGCTGGTCGGCGCCTTCACCAAGGAGGTGGACCTGGAGGCCCGCGTCGAGCAGGGCCGGGTGCAGCCCGAACCGGGCCGCCTCCTGGACGAGTTGCTCAGGCAGCCGCAGCTCGGCGAAGATCTCGTCGCCCCGGCGCCAGACCGAGGTGACTCCCCGGAACGCGGGCCCGTAGCCGTATCCGAGATCGGCCATCCGGGCACAGCCGTCGGTGATGTCGACGGTGGTCTCGCCGGCCGGCGGCCAGGCCGCCGTCTCCGCTCCGGTGATCGGAAGCGCGGTGGGCGCGGTGGGCGCGGTGGCGGTAGGGGTGCCGGCCGCGTGGCGGGTCCAGCCGGATTCGTCCGTGCTGATGCGCGCGCCGCCGTCCGTCCGGGAGTGGACGCGGAACTCGCGCCGTCCCGTGGGGCCGGGCGGGCCGACCCTGACCTGGATCCGCGGTTCCTCGCCTTCGTGGAGAACCAGCGGTGCCTGGAGCGTGAGTTCCTCCACCGCGGGGTGGCCGCAGCGTTCACCGGCCCGGAGCGCGAGGTCCGCGCAGGCTGTCCCGGGCAACAGCGCCACGCCGGAGACCCGGTGGTCGGTCAGCCAGGGCAGCGCCTGGGCGCGGAGCCGGCCGGTGAGCACCAGTTCGTCGGTGTCGGCGAGCGCGACCTCCGCGCCGAGCAGCGGATGGTCAGCCGCTTCCGGGCCCGCGCGGCGTCCGGGTTCTGGTCGGCGTCCGCTTCGGCCTCCGCGTCCAGGACACGACGCGCCCCGGGAGGTCGCCGATGAGCGGCCGGGGGCAGGCGGCGGCGACCGCGCCGTGCGCACCTCGGCCAGCGAATCGGCGCCCGCATGCGATTCAGTGGTCCGCTGGGCCCACCAGGCTCAGCTCCACCGGCAGGCCGAAGCGACTACTTACTCCGAGTTTTCGGTAAGTCTTGGTGAGATGCTGCTCCACCGTGCTCATCGTGATGAATAGAATTTGACTTATCTCACGGTTGCTCCGCCCCTGTACCGCCAGAGCCGCGACCTTACGCTCGGATTCACTGAGCAAGGCGAACCTGTGGATTCCATTCTGCAACGTTGGAGTATCGCCCGCTTCTTCTGTGCTACCGGAATTTTGCAGCCTTCGGTAGAGCGGTTCGGCCCCACACATCTTGGCCATCTGCTTTGCTTGATGTGCACTGAGTCTGAATTCGGAGAAACGGCCGCACTCAAGCTCGGCGTCACTCGAATCAGCGAGCGCAATGGCCAACTCAAGCCGATCCCCGGATTCGAGTAACACCTTGACCGCGTCTCTCAGCATGAAAGCTCGGTCTGGATTCTTCAACGTCGCGGCCATGATCCGCAGGGAGCGACCACGCACTCGCCTGTCGTCGACGTTCGCCATCCTCAACTGATCCTCGAGGACGGCTTTGGCGCTGAGTGAATCGTCGAGACGCAACCACGCCTCCGCCAGGTCACTCCGCCATGGGACAAAATTTGGAAGGTCGAGAATGCTTCCAGCGAGAAAGCGACCGCATGCCTGAAAATCCGCCAATGCCGCGTACGGGCGGTTATTTTCGATGTAAAAACGTCCACGCGCATGCAAGAAGTGCAACCAGAATGGATTTCGATGCACCTCAGGAAGCGCCTCCTTTATGAGTGTCTCCGCTTCGTCCATTTTGCCCATGGCCGTGGTGGCGTAGACGAGACAGGACAGCGGTAACCCGAGGGCTGCACCCCAGTTGTGTTGAGGCATCACGGTCAAGGCTCGGCAAGAGTGTCGCTCGGCATCAGCCAAGTCACCCCTGCGTACCGCCACCAGCCCCTGGACAGCCGCGAGCATCGCCACCCAAGCCACGGCCTGATGCGCTTCGGCCTCCGGCCTGAGCGTTTCGCACCAGCGCTGGGCATCGTCCAATCTGTTGTCAAAGGTGAGAACGAGCAGAGCAGACAGCACAGTGACCGGTAGAGCGTCGGCGATTCTGCAGCACTGCAGGACCTGTTCGGCACTCTTTACGAGGTCGCTCCACGAATCACACTCGGCTGTCTCCTCGGTGCAATGCGCCGTGGTGGCTTCATCGGCACCGTCTGTTCCCTTGAGAGGCACCACCCATCGAATCCACTGACGCGCGAGCATCAACTCGGCAGCACCGGTCAAGTCGAACTCGTCTTCTCGCGCGCCAACCTGCTCAAGCACGATGGCCGCCTCGTCAGCCCGGCCTTGCCAGGCAAGGAAGGTACTGAGCGCCACAATGCTGCGATCGGCCAGACTCCCGTCTTTGAGCAAGGCATACAGCGGCAGCAGCAGTGAGGTCACCGCGGTTGGGTTCCCAAGCCACAAGACCCGGGCCAGCGCCCCCATGACCTCGGCCCGCTCCTGAATGTCACCACAGGCTTGATGGGCAACCTCGAGAAACTCGGCCGCGCGACTCGGATTCCCTTCCCTCAGCGCTTGCCAGGCCGCGTTACGGAGGACGTCCACGGACCACCTTCCCGCGATGCCCCCCGCGGCAACCAGGCGTTCCGCAACCTCCGATGGCGCCGCCCCATCGGAGTGAAGCAGCAGCGCGGTGCGCTCATACAGTGCGGCGAGCTCCTCACCATCAAGCCCACTCAACGCAGCGGCCCGGGCATCCGGGTGGCAGAACCATCCGGAGCGGAGCAGTCCCGTGCCGGCAAGAGCGTTCAACGCCTCCACCACAGTCCGCTGCTCACTTTTGAGCAGCCGCACCAGCACGGCAGCCGATGCCGGAGCACCGAGGACGGCCAAGCCACGAGCCACATCGAGTAATTGAGGATCCCAGCGGTGCAGGCAAGCCTCAACAGCCACCTTGAAGTGATCCCCTATGAGCACTTCATCCTTCGCGGAAACCGACTCGACGTCTCCGGAGTCACGCTCATCGAACCCGTGGGACTGATCCTGGAACAGCGCTTGCAGGAGCAGTGGACTGCCACCTGTCGCCGCCAGGAAGGAAGGAGCAAGCCGCTCCGCGCTCGCCTCGCCCAGACGTCGCTGCCGCAGCCAATCGGTCACGCCGGCAAGAGAGAGTGACTCCAGACTCAAGAGATGAAAGTATGGCTGCTTGATGAATTCAGCCAATACCAGTGGAGGCCTGGAGCTGAATATCCGCCACTCGGTAAATACAGCGACGACAGGACTCGATGCGAGTCGGCGCAATACCAAAAAGATGGCTTGCAAACTGGCCGGATCCGCATACTGCGTATCATCGACAGCCAGCACCAAAGGCCGCCCACCAGCAGCCTCGAGGAGAATCGCCGTCAGCTCATCCACCGCGCAAACACTCAGCGAAAAGTCTCGGGGGTCTGCTTCTTGTGAAGCCAGGAGGCGCTCGATCCGCTCCCCCATCTCAGCGCTCAGCTCAATGGAGCGAAATAACTGCGCCAGCACGTCTAAGCAGTGGACTTGCCCAGAACGGGCCCCCGACGCACTCAACACCAAGGCGCCGATGTTCTTTGCGTACCCAGAGAATCTGGACAAGAGTGCCGTTTTCCCCGCACCGCCCGGGCCCGATACGAGGGCAACCGTTCGGCCGTGCGTCGTGCATTCATTCAGGATTCGCTTCAGGGTTTGAAGCTCAATACGCTCCTCGATCGCGATCACTAAACAGCCCCCGTTTTGCCTTGTATTCACTTTGACCACTTAACTGTATCTTCAACGTAACTTCACTCCCGGCGAGCAGTCAAGATCCCCCCAGTACCGCGAGGCGCTGCGGCTCAAGCCTTCCTCGACGCCTGCGACGAGCTGGGGCGGGGTCGGCGGGGGCGTGGTCGTACGGGGAGATGCCCGCGGCCTGGATGCGGCCGTCCCAGGCGTGGCGGAAGGAGTCGGTGCTGGTGCGGGGCGGGGCGACCAGGCCGCGTACAACACGGACACGCCGGCCGGGTCGGCGAAGTAGCCATCCTTGCGGACGGTGAGGACGAGCGCCGCAACGAGGGGTACCCGAGGCTGATCGTGTGGCCGCCGGTGCGTTCGGTTCGGTTCGGCACGGACCGGAGCGGCTGTCGGTGGCGGTGCCGGTGGCGGCGGGCGTGCTCCAGGTGCTGACAGGGCTGCTGAACATCGCCGGGCACATCGACGCCAAGGGCGCGGCGGCCTCGTGCGGCCGGGGCGGCGACGAGCCGGCCGGGGCCGCAGCCGATGTCGAGGACGGCGCCGTGGCAGCGGGCGAGGACGCTCTCGTCGGCGGCGTCTCTACTCTCTTCCGGCCCCGACGCCACTTGCTCACGGTCGGTGACTACCACACCGAGATGACCGCACGGTTCCGCGTCTGGAAGACCGTCACCGGCATGGCCACGACCGGCTGACCGGGAAGACCCCTCCGGGCCAGCCGCACCTCCGCACACCCCAACTCGCCAGTCACAGCAACCACTTGACGACGCCGCCGCCCCGCTCGGGATCCGCCGTCACCCGGTTCAGTGCGCGGAAGGCGCCGCCTCCTGCTCCTCCGCGACCATGCCCAGCTCCCGCATGCGGCCGATGGTCCGGTCGTGCCGTTCGTCCCCGAGGCCCGTGGTCAGCCAGGCCGGTGCGTACCGCGGGTACCTTGCCGGGTCGTACGGGAGGTCCAGCCCGGATTCGTCGACGGCCGCCATCTGCCGACGGAAGCGCTCGGTCTCCTCCGGGGTCTGCGGGTCCCTGACGTAGCTGACCGTCCACTGGTGGCGGTCGATGCCGCCGAGCGTCGCGTGCCAGAGGTGCCAGTCGAAGGCCACGACGTCGCCCGGCCGGGTCTCCAGCACCTGGAGGGGGAGCCCGGCGAGCTGGCGGCGCAGGCGCTTGCCGTCCCACTCACCCGCCCAGACGCCGGACTCGCGGTGCCATCCGGCCAGTACGGCGCTGTAGTCGGCGTGGTGGGAGCCGGGCAGCACCCGAAGCGCACCTGTGTCGCCCGTCACGTGCTCCAGGTACATGATGAGCTTGACGCCGGACATCCCGGGGACCGCGTCCTTGTGCAGGGGGGCCTCCCGGTAGAAGAGGACGCTTTCCGCGAAGGTCGGCAGCACGTTCCCGACGAGTTGCCCGGCCGTGTCGAGGAACCGGGGGTCCTCCAGCAGGGACAGGCTGAGCGGCGTCCGGTCCGGCGTCATCATGGGCAGGTAGCGGCCGGGGATCCCGCCCCCGTCGGTCCGCTCGTCGGTGGCGAAGGCGTCGGCGTGGGCCCGTCGGACCTCCTCCGTCAGGCGTCCGGTCTCGTCGTCGTCCAGGAGTCGCGGCAGCACGACGTAGCCGAAGTTGCGGTAGTGCTCGATCTGCTCCCGGGAGAGTCGCATCGGTGGATCTTCCTTCCTCGCCGGCTTACGCCGTCGGTCCTTGGGGGCTGTCGGGGAGCAACGCGGCTCGGGCGGTGCGGACGGCCTTGTCCTCCGCCGGGTTCAGCGCGCGGTCGTCTTCGTCCGCCCAGCGCGCCCAGACGGAATCCTCGGGTGAGGTGAAGCCCGCGTTCTGGCGCAGGTTGATGGTGTCGTCGCGGCCCAACAGCCGCAGGGCCCGCCGGTCGCCGGTGCGGCGCGCGGTGCGGGCGAGGGCGGTGCAGTTGGGGCCGGTGAAGGTGTCGTCCTGGCGCATCGCGGAGGTGTTGAATCCGATGCCGAGGAACTGCCGCTCCTCCGCCAGGACGCTGTGCGAGCCGGAGTGCAGCAGGTTGTGGTGGATGACGACGAGGTGGCCCGGCCGGGTGGCCAGCAGTCGCTCCTCGGGGTGGGGCCGGTCCAGCGCGTCGGTGGCGATCGTCACGGCGCGGCGGTGGGAGCCGGGCACGACGCGGAGGGGGCCCGCGTCGTCCGTCATGGGCTGGAGATAGAGGAAGCAGATGATCAGCAGGGGGTGGGCGTAGCCGCCCTGTGGGAAGGAGCCGAAGCGGTCGCGGTGCCAGTGCACCGGCAGGCCGCGGAGTTCGGTCTCCATCGCCGGGGCCCCGAACAGCACGGTGCTGTCCAGTTGGACCCGGGGGCCCATGGCGGCTTCCGCGAACCGCAGCAGCCGGGGCTGGCTGACCGCCGGCCAGACCTCCTGGGGATAGCGCTCCACCAGGTTGGTGACGAACAGCGGCCGGTCGTCGGTGCCGTCGGTGAACTGTGTGTCGGCGACGGCCCGTTCGCGCAGCCTCCGGAATCCGGCCACGTCCTGTTCGGTGAACAGGCCGTCGAGCACTATGTAACCGTCTTCCCGGAATGCCTCGGCGGCTCGTGCGACGTCCTCGGGACGGTCGAGCAGATGGGTGATCACGGACTTTCCACGCTCCTCTTGTCTCGTGCCGTCCCGGCCCGTTCGTCCGCCACCGCTCTCCGGTGGGCCGCCGCGCGCAGCGCCTGCACCCAGAGCGTGTACATCCGGTTTTCCCATTCGCGGGCGATGCCGAAGAGTCGGTTGGCGTGCATGTGCGCGAGGCTCGCGTGGATCTCACGCGGGGGCCGCCACAGTTCCCCGGCCCGGTGCAGCCTGTCCGCCGTGCCGGCGGCTGCGGGCAGCAGGTCGGCGTACGGGCGGAGGAGGTCCGGCGGCGGGGCATCTTCCCCGGGCCCGGCGGGCGCGGGGTGGTCCGCGGCGGTGATCCGCAGGCCGAGCCGGCGGACGAGGCTGCGGACGGTGTCGTCCGCGCGGTGGCCCTCGCTCAGGTCGGCTGCCAGGGAGAGGCGTTCGGCGAGGTCGAGTCCCCAGTGGGCGAAGAAACGGTCCAGGGTGAAGGTGGCCTCCATGAGGCGGTCCGGGCCGGGTTCTGCGGCCCGCGCATCGCCGAGTACGGCCGCGCAGACCGTGCTGTCGGCGCCGAACGCGCGCTCCATGGCGGCGAGCGCGGCCGGACCGCCGTACCGTTCGGTCTCCGGCCGGTAGGTGTCGACCGCGACGGCGGGCAGCCCCTCGGCCTCGGCCGCCTCGCGGGCCCAGCGCAGGGCCCGGGTCAGCACGATTTCCCCCGCCTCCGGGCCGGCGCCACGCAGCCGCAGGCGCAGGTGGTGGTCCGGATCGGCGTACCGCATCCAGAACCAGCGGTCCAGCAGGCCGTCGTCCTCGAGATTCCGGACGAGGCCAGGGACATGGCCGGACGCCAGGCGTTCGAGCTGCTCCGGCGTGCCGTAGAGCTTGAGGTACGCCCAGTCGCCGCCGGGCAGGTACCGGCGGTCCGCCGGGGCGAGGACCCGGTCGGATCGGCGAGCGGGGCCCTTGCCGGCGGTCGTCGCCTCCGTCGGCGCGTTTCCGGCGCGGAGGCTTCCCGTTGTCACCACCGGGACAACGACCTCGGAGAGGTAGGGCGCCCCGGCCCCGTCCCGCAGCCACAGGTGATCGAAGTCGGGCAGCATCTCCTGGATGGCGACCCTTCGCCGTCCCTGTTCCCGGGCCCGGCGCAGCTGGGCGGCCAGTTCGGCGGCGAAGGCGGGGTGTTCCAGGTCCAGGAGCAGGCGGTTGTCGAATTCGACCAGGTACACGTGGCGCGGCACGCGCCACTCCCGGCGCCAGCGCTGGATGCCACGGAACCAGCGCTCGTCCGCGCTGCCCGAGCCCTCCGGGACCACCGTGGTGTCGGTGACGTTCCACTGGGCGGGGCTCAGCACGATCCGGTCCCGGACCAGGCGCGGCAGGAACGGGGCCTTGCCGACGCCGCCCCAGTGGAAGACGGACGGCAGGGGGCGGGCGTCCTCCGCGATTTCGAGCAGGAACCGGCAGACGTTCGGCGCCTGCATGAGGGTAAGCATGTGGCTTTGTCCGACGGCCAGTCGACGGCCCAGCCGCCGGGAGCGGACGACGAACCGCCCGCCCTCGACTCCCACCGTGAGGTCGGACAGCGGCAGCACGCGGTCCGCGGGCACGGACGGCGCCACGTTGACGGCGATCTCGTAGGGCCGGACGACCGGGTGGAGGGCGACGTTCGCCGCCCGGCCCGCGCTGGGCAGGTAGCTGAGCTCGACGGGCAGGGCTCCCTCGGCGCGCGCCTCAGCCTCGTAGAGCTCCCGCAGGGCCGAGAGTTCGGCCTCGTCCAGCAGGTCGTGGAAGCGGCTGAGGGAGCGGCCGCCCGGTGCCAGGGGGGTGACTCCGAGGACGGCCCGCCAGTCGCCGCGGTCGAGGTGCTCCCGGCTGCGGGCGTGCAGTTGGATGAACACGTCGAGGGTGGACGGGGCGGGCGAGTCGGCGGGTGTCCAGCGGGTGAGCCGGGTGATCAGGTCGTCGGTCAGCTCGACCTCCGTCTCCCCGGAGTTGAGGGCGCCGCTGACGACGCGCAGCAGGATGTCGTCGCGCTCCTGTTCACGGGCGGGGGGCGCGGGGCTGGGGGGGCGCACGGGGCGCGGTTCGGTGTAGGTGGCGGGTGGTCCGAGCCCGGTTTCGGGCGACAACAACTCCTCCACGGGCACCTGGGCCCCGATGCCGTACCGCTCCAGGAAGGCGTCCCGGTAGGTCGACAGGTGGTCGTGTCCGTGCGGGAACCGGCCCAGGCGCAGCAAGATCTCCGCGGCGTCGGCGGCGGCCCGGGCCACGTCCCGGTGCAGGGTGCGGCCGACGGTGGCGAGGCGTGCGTCGGCCTGTGCGGCGGGCGTGGTGGTGCACAGCGCGTGCTGGCTGCGGTGGAGGGCGCGCAGTGCGTCGTCGGCGTCCGCGGGCGCGGCGCGGTCGAGGCTGGCGGTGCAGGCGAGGACGTCGTCCAGGGCCGCGGTGAACGATGCGCCGCCGGGGAGGCGGTCGACCGCGTCGCGCACGGAGCGGGTGGGGTCGGGGTCGGTGGGTGACGGGCGGAGGGCGCCCACGAGGAAGTGGCTTTCCCAGAGCTTGCCGAGGAGAGCGGCGATCCGTCGCGGACCTGCCTGGGGGAACTCGGCGGCGAGCTTGGCGTGCAGGTCCCCGAAGGCGATCGGTTCCGTCGCGTGGTCGAGGACGGCGGCGACCGGCCGGGAGATCCGGACCGTGGCCCGCCGGAGGTCGCGGCGCCCGTAGACGTCGGCCTGCGGCAGGATGAGCCGGTCGTCCACGACGTGGCAGGCGCGGTTGACGTGGACGGGCAGGGCGGCGCGCAGCGTCTCGTCCTGTTCGACCCGTTCGATGACGCCGAGCAGCCAGCCGAAGTCGGCGCGGGTGCGGACGTCGGCGAGAGCGGTGGCGCCCAAGCGCTCGGTGCTGCTGTCGGCGAAGCGGCCGACGGAGACACCCGCGAACGCCCCGAATGGGGTGGGGCGTGTGCTCATGCGTGTGACGTAGCGCAGCAGCGCGGCGCGCGTGCGGGCGCGCCGCCGCGACTCCTGCGCGTCGGCGGGCGCATCGGACGGATCCGACCCGGCGAGCCGGTGCGCGACGGCGTCGGCCAGGGACGGGCTGGCGAGCCGGAGGGCGAGCCGCACGGCGGGCAGGGCGGCCGTGCGGAGCAGGTCCGCCTCCCACGTGCGCACTTCGGTACCAGGCCGGGGGCCGGCCTTTGAGAAGACGTCCGTGCTCAGTGCCGGGGCCCGCAGAACGTAGAACGGCGCGGGCTCGTACAGGGGCCGGCCCGGGGCCGCGGTGCGGACGGTCACGTGCGCTCTCTTTCCTTCACCATGGGTGGGGCGACGCATCCTTCGAAAGCGTGTGCCGCTTCGGCGGTGCCGCTCCGTCAGTCGATGAGCAGGCTGCGGTCCCACAGCGGGGCCGTGTCGGTGACGGCGGCCAGCATGCTCAGCAGCACGCCGCAGACGCCGGTGAGGAAGCCGGGGTCGTCCAGATGGACCCCCGGTCGTTCCTCGTCGCGGTAGCCGAGGGGGGTGGACGGGTCGTACTCGGCGATCAGCCGTGCCAGGGCCGCGTCCGCCGCCGCGCGGGCCCGGCCGCCGGGGTCGTCGGGGGCGAACAGGGTCCACAGCCGCAGCAGCCCGGCCGTGCCGTGGCAAAGACCCGGCGAGTCCCCGGCAGTGTGGTCGAGTTGGGGCCGGTGGTCGACTGCGGCACGGCGCAGGGCATGCCGCTTGAGGTCGTCCCGCCCTAGGGCGGTGCCCGTGTGCCAGAGGGCACGGGCGATGCCGAGGCCGCCGTAGCACCAGCCGGGACGGCCGGGCGGCTGCCCCGCATCCGTGGCGGGAGCGGGGGCCGGGACCGTGGCGGGCCAGTCGGGCGCGCCGTCCGGGGCGACGGGCTCCGTGCGGCGGGCGTACAACCAGTCGGCGGTGTCGCCGAGGGCGCGGTCGAGGGCCGGTCCGCCGTGGCCGGCGCGGCGGGCGAGAGCGAGGGCGGCGAGCGGGCCGGCGATGCCGTGAGCGAGGCCGAGGTCGTAGTGGCCACCGGGGTGTCCGTGGCCGTCGGCGTGCGCGGCGATCCGCCAGCGCGGCGCGTCGGGCGGACCGGCCAGCCGGACGAGGTGGTCGACGAGCACCGTGACGGCCTCCGTGACGGCCGGACCGGCGTCGGTGGCCGTGACGAGGTAGCCGAGCAGCCCGGCGGCGCCGTTGACCGCGTCGTAGTCGTGGTCCTGTACGCCGTCCTCGCCATGGCGCCAGGGGTGATCCCGGACGCGTTCGGCCAGCGCTCGGTCGAGGGAGCGCCGGACCGTGCGGTAGCGCGGGTCCATGGCCTCGGCCGCGGCGAAGGTCAGGGCCACGCCACCGAGGCCGCCGTGCATGCCCAGTCCGGCGATGGGCCGGGCCCGGGTGGCCTCGGCAAGGGTCTTCAGGTGTGTGTGGGCCGCGGCGTCCCAGCCCTCGCCGGGCAGGGCGCGGGCGAGTTCGGTCATCAGCAGGGCGACGCTGGGCAGCCCCGAGGACAGCGCGGTGGGCCAGAACTCGAAGCCGCCCGCCGACCGGCTCCGGGCCAGGTCCGCGTAACGGGGCGCCGCCTCCGGGTCACGCAGCAGGCCCGCCGCCTCGCGCACGATCCCGAGGGCCGTGTCACGTGGCGACGTGCGGACCGGGACGTCACGGCCGCGGCGGGTTGCGGGCACGACGGCCGGGACGTCCCGATTCATTTCGACGCTCTCCAGCCCGTCAGCGCCCGAACGCGGTCGGGTCGCCCTCGGGGCTCTCGGAGCCCGAACAGCACTTGGTCCAACGGCAGCTGTACGGGTGGGTGCACCACCAAGCAGTGGGCTCGGTGTCCAGGGCGTCCGGCGACGCGATGTGAATGTCGAGGTCGAACTCAGTGTCCAGGTCGATCAGCGTTGCGGATAACACGAACGGATCACTCCTTTTCGGAACATCTCTGAAACGTCTTTCAAGACGTGATCAAAAAAGCTAAGTTGCATTCGAACATGTGTCAACAGGCTTAAGGGACTGGGGGATCGAAGGACCGGTGTTCGTGCTTCTCGTCCAACAGGCCGTGAGCAAGGGGGAGTCATGCACGTCCTGGTACTCGGCGGAACGGGTTTCCTCGGCAGGCCCTTGGTGGCGCGTGCCCTGGCGCGCGGCCTGCGCGTCACCACGTTCAACCGCGGGACTCACGGTCCGGACCACCCGGACGCCGAGGTGGTGCGCGGTGACCGTACGCGGGCGCCGGACCTCCGGCGGCTGGCCGCGTGCGGCCCGTGGGACGTGGTGGTGGACACCTCGGGGATGCTCCCCCGGGACGTGCTCGCCTCGGCCCGAGAACTGGAGGGGGCCGCCGGCCGGTACGCGTTCGTCTCATCGCTGGCCGCCCTCGGCTGGCCGCGGACCGCGGTCACCGACGACTCCCGGTTACGGCGCTGCCCCTCCGACGCCGGTCTCGACGAGGCGGACTTCGACACCCTCAAGGCGGGCTGCGAACGGGCGGTCACGCAGGTCTTCGGACCGCGCTCCCTCATCGTCCGGCCGGGCCTCCTGCTCGGGCCGCACGAGGACCTGGGGCGACTGCCGCGGTGGCTGAACCGCGCCGCGCGGGGCGGCAGGATTCTTGCCCCGGGGCCGCCTGACCTGCCGCTGCGCTTCCTCGACGCGCGCGACCTGGCCCGCTGGCTGCTCGACGTCCTCGACGGCCCGCAGCCGGCCGGGGCGTTCAACGTCACCGGCCCGACGGGACAGACCACGCTCGGTGAACTGCTGACGCACTGCCTGGACGCCGTCTGCACCATTGGCGCGGAGACCGTCTGGGCCGACGGGGCCTTCCTACGGGCAAACGACATCCGTCCGTGGCTCGGCCTGCCGCTGTGGGCCGCCGACGACGCGGGGGCCTGGTCCGTGGACACCTCCCGCGCGGAAGCCGCCGGCCTGCGTACCCGACCCGTTGCCGAGACCGTGCGGGACACCTGGGCCTGGATGACGGCCGGCGGTACGGCGGGCCGGGACTACGCGGCCGGTGCCTACGCGATCACCCAGGCGCGGGAGGACGCCCTGCTCCGGGCCTGGGACACCCGGACCGACGGAGCGGGGACGCCGGACTCGAACGGCCGGGCCGGCGGTCGGGAGACGGGGGCCCGGGACGTCCGGGTGCGGCAGGCGTGACGGCGCCGGTCAGCAGCCCGACCCGGGGGCGGGCGGAGCCGCGTCCAGCTTCCAGTGCCCCTTGTCCGCCTCCACGAGCGTCCACGCCGTGCAGGAGGGGGTACCGACGACGTCGACGCGCAGCGCGTCCCGGACCACCCGCACCGCGATCCGGTCCTCGGGGACGTCCTTGAGCTTGTCGAGGAAGCTCTCGGCGTATTTCTCGCCCGCCGTATCGTCCGTGAAGCGTTTCTGCAAGGCGTCCGTGTCGCCCTTCCGCAGCTCCCGCTGCACCGCCTCCGCGAGCCGTTGCGGGCTCGATTCGCTGCCGTCGTCCTCCGTGGCGATGGAGAAGCTGACGAAAATCAGCCACCCGGCAATCACGGCGAAGAACGCGACGACGCCCAGCCGCTTGCCGAGCACATGCCGTCCGGACCGGGACGTGGTGGTCAGCCGAGTCATAAGTCCCATTGAACTAAACACGACAGGACAGGGCACTCACTTTGAGACAGCGGCATTCAGGCGCTGACGAACGACACCGGAACGGGAGGCGCTGGGCCCAGTGACGTCCGATCAGGAGCAGACGAACGACGCCGAACGGGAACTCTTCGGGGGCCGCCTCCGGATGGATGAGGCGTCGGCCCGGCACGAGCAGGTGCCGCTGGAGATCCCCTTCCACAGGATGGCCGGCCGGGTCCCCGCGTTGCTGGCGCGGTCCGCCGCAATGGCCTGGGCGGTGGACCGCGTCTCCCTCGTCACCGTGGCCGTCGCGGAGGTGGGCCGCGGCACGGCCACGGCCTTCGGGCTGCTGGCCACCAACGAGGTACTGATCGACCTGTTCGCGGGCGGCCCGACGCCGGACCGGGTACGCGCCGCGCTGCCGTCCCTGCTGGTCGTGGCCGGTACGGCGGTAATCGTCGCGCTGCTTACGGCCGTGTCCGCGCTGGCGGTGGGTCGGCTGGAACCCCAGGTGGAGCGGGCCGCCTCACTCCGGCTGCTCTCCCACGCGATCCGGGTGGAGCTCGCCGACCTGGAGGACGCCCAGGTACGCCGGCTCCTGGAGACGGCCGAATACGGCACCGACGCCGCGCGCCGGCTGATCGGGCACGCCGTAGCCGTGCTCAATGGCTTGATCTCACTGGTCGCGGCCGCGTGGGTGCTGACCGTGCTGCACCCTCTCCTGTTGCCCCTGCTCCTACTCACCGCCATTCCCAAGGGATACGGCACAGTCCGCACGGCCCGCCGGGTCTACCGCAGCATCCAGCGCTGGCTCGACCACGTACGGGTGCGCAGGCGCCTGTCCGACCTGCTACTGGCCCCCGACCCGGCCCGTGAGCTCCGCGCCCACGCCGTAGGACCCCATCTGTTGCGGCGGTACCGGGAGCTCACGGATCAGTCCACGGCGGAGCAGAAACGGCTCGCGCTGGCCGCCGCCGGCACCGACCTGGCCGCCGGTGCCGTGTCCGGCGCCGCCACCGGGAGCACGTACGCCGTCCTCGGGCTGCTCCTGGTCTCCGGACACCTCCCGATGGCCGCCGCCGGCACCGCGGTGCTGGCCGTTCGCAACACCACGAGCCAGCTGTCCGGACTGGTGCGGAACGTCAACTACCTGTACGAGCAGTCGCTCTACCTCCTGGACCTGGACCGCGCGGTGGCCCTGGCCCGCGAGCGCGCCATTCCGGCCGGTGGCCTTCCGCTGACCGGACGGCCGACCATCCTGGAGCTCGACAACGTCTCGTTCACCTACCGGGGGCAGGCCGCCCCCGCGGTCACGGGCGTGAGTCTGCGCATTCCGCGCGGCAGCGTCGTAGCCCTGGTCGGGGACAACGGCTCGGGCAAGTCGACGCTGGCGAAGCTGATCGCCGGGCTCTACCTCCCGGACTCCGGCCAGCTCACCTGGGACGGCACCGACATCAGGGAGCTGGACCGCGACACCGTCTTCGACCACGTCGCCCTCGTCGACCAGGACTTCCTCAAGTGGCCCTTCACGGCCCGCGCCAATGTGACCCTGGGGCGTCCCGAACGCGCCCACGACGAGGCCGCCCTGCAGCGCTCCGCAGCGTTCGCCGACGTGGACGGCTTGATCCGAACGCTGCCCCGCGGCTGGAACACCCTCCTCGAACGCGGCTTCCACGGCGGCCAGGGCCTCTCCGGCGGCCAACAGCAGCGCTTCGCCCTGGCCAGGGCCCACTTCCGCGACGCGTCCGTCGTCATCGTCGACGAACCCACCGCGGCCCTCGACGCCGCCTCCGAGATCGAGGTCTTCCACCGCATACGCGCCCTGGCCGACAGCGGCCGCACGGTCGTCCTCATCACCCACCGCCTGGCGTCGGTGCGCTGCGCCGACACCATCTACGTCCTCGACCGGGGCAAGGTGATCGAACAGGGCGACCACGACGGCCTGCTGGCCGCGCAGGGCAGCTTCGCGGCGGCCTACCGCCTGCAGGCGGCACAGTTCCGGGACGGACCGGAACAGCCCCCGTACACCCGGGGCGGGCCGGACCACGTCGTGCCGGTCGCCCAGGCCCGCCGGTCCCGGGTGACCGGCACGACGACCGCATCCGGCGCTGGACAGGCGGCACCGCCCCCTGAGCGGTCGAGTTGATCCGCACCTTGGAAAGGGGCCGTAGACAGCGTCCTCGACGTCTACGCAACCAGAGCCCACGGGTGCCAGACCGTCGTCGATCAGCCGCTGCCGGTCAGTCCCGGTACACGAGGATGAACTCCCCGTAGGGGTGCGTGCCGTGGTCGTCCGCGGTCTCGTCGAGGGCCCTGCGCAGGGTGCGCAGATGACCCACGGTGAGCTGGAGCGGCGGCTCGTCCGGCTGGTGCGTGGTGCCGCGGGGGTAGTCCTCGCCCTCCGTGGTGGTCATCTCGATGTGGCAGCCGAGGACATGGCGGACCGGCCGGGTGGCGCAGAAGTCGAGCAGCCGGTCGACGGTGGCCGAGTAGGCCGTCCGGTCCTCGATGTAGAGGCGCCCGGGGTAGAGGGAGTCGCCGGTCAGCAGGAGGCCGGTGTGGCGGTCGTGGAAGACCACCGCAGCCCGCTGGTGACCGGGACCGGGGATCAGGTCGAGGATCCGCCCGCCCAGGTCCAGTGTGCCGGTGCGGTGCGGCCAGTCGGTGAGACCGAACGCGGCCGTGACCTCGTCCTGTCCGGGGCCCACGACCGTGGTGCGGGGCCGGTCCGCGAACTGTGGGTCCGCCGCGATGTGGTCGCCGTGTCCGTGCGTGTGGGCGACCAGCAGCGAGTACGCGGGCCTCGGATGGAGTTCCAGCCAGTCCGCGACGAGCCGGTCGACGGTCTCCCGCAGGGGGAAGTGGGCCGGGTTGGCGGACGCGCCCGTGTCGAGGAGCAGCGCCCGGTCATTGCCGAAGAGGAGGAAGAGGAACGGGGCTTCGTAGTGCACGGATTTGTTCTGGCGCAGGATCACCGTGTGTTCGGAGTAGGCGTGGACCTGGATCTCCGGGGCCGGGTCGTGCTTGGGGGAGGGCCAGCCCGCGTTCCAGACGACGTCGAGACTGCCTGCGACCGGGGCGCCCCGGAGAAAGTCGATCACATGTCCAACCTACCCTCGTCGCGGCGCCCGGGACGAGCGGCCGGACGATCCCGCACGGCCTTCGCGCACAGCCCCCACGCGCGGCCGGATCGCGTTTTCGTGGAGGCAGAGGCGTGTGTGCCGATGCGGCGGCATCGACCGCCGAACCGGGCCCTCGCCGTGACGGAGGAGGGCGGAACACGTCCGCACCAGGTCCCACGGCCGACCCGCGACGCCGAACGGCGGCCCTCACCGCAGCGCCGGCCTACTCCGTGCTGCTCACCGGGCGCGGACCCGCCGGCCTTGGGGGCGGGGGAGGACGTGGACGCGCTGCGCAGGTCTGCCGTCGTGGCGCCCACCAGGGCCACGGCTCCGAGGCAGAGCAGGCCGCCACTGACGAGGGCCGCCGTCCCTGATGCGGCGTCTGCCACGAGGCCGCCGCGCAGGTTGCCGATGTCGGGCCCGGCCTGTCCCACGATCTGTTCGGCCGCACTGACGCGGCCGAGCAGTTCCTGGGGTGTGTGCATCTGGACGACGGTGCTCCGCGAATGACCGGGGTGCGGCCCAGGAAGGCCAGGCCGTCCGCAACCCCCCGCAAGCCGGGCCGGGCGGGCTCGACTCCGGGGGTCATCCGCGGCAGGCCGAAGCCCCGTAGAACGCGGCGACGAACGTCACGGCGGAATGCTCACCCCTGACCGTGTTGAGACTTCCCATATCAGAGACTTCGCAGGTCAGCGGAGCCTCCCCCGCGGCTTCAAATGGGTTGGCGGGAGCTCCGGTGCCGGAATCGGAGGGCCGTCGTACCCCTTCACTTCGCCGAAGCGCGTCCCATTCGTCCACGCCTCGCGGGCCTGTGCGATGTCCTCGTGGGAGCGGCCGATCCAGTTCCAGAACATGACGATCTCCTCCTCGAAGGGTTCGCCGCCCAGCAGCATCAGGCCCGCGTCCGAGGACGCGCGCAGCGGGAGCTCGGTGCGGCCGCAGCCCAGGTAGAGCATCGAGCCCGGCAGGACCGGGACGCCGTCGACGTGGGTCTCGCCGGACATGGACAGGACCGCGTACTCGAAGTCCGGGTCCAGGGGGAGGCTGGTTTCGGTGCCCGCCGCGAGGGCGAGGTCGGCGCCGACGATGGGGCTGTACGCCGTACCGGGCGAGGTCGCCGAGTCGAGGCTGCCCAGGATGACTGTGGCGGTCAGGCCGGGGGCCGTGACCCGGGGGAGGTCGGCGTGGTGCTGGAAGTTGGGTGCGGCGTCACGGTGGGCGTCGGGCAGGGCCACCCACAGCTGGGCGCCGTGCAGGAAGCGGGCGTGCGGGCGCGGGCTCTCCTCGGAGTGGCTGATGCCCCTGCCGGAGGTCATCAGGCCCAGCTCGCGCGGCCGGATCGTGGCGAGGCTGCCCTCGCTGTCGCGGTGCAGCACCTCGCCCTCGTGCAGCCAGCTCACGGTCTGCAGCCCGGAGTGCGGGTGGGGCGCGACCTGCATGCCGGGTTCGTCGGCGATGTCGTCCGGGCCGTAGTGGTCGACGAAGCACCAGGCGCCCACCATGCGGCGGCCCAGGTTCGGCAGGAGTCGGCGGACCTCGGTGGATTCCCCGAGCCTGACCGTGCGCGGGCTGAGGAGCTCGCGCACCGGCTCGGCCACGACGAAACCGCGGCCGCCACAGGTGGAGAGAGCGGGCTGGCGATCGAGATTGCTCATACCGCACAACTTAGCCCCGAGGGGTCCGCTCCCCGCTGCTCCTTTGCCCGGATGGTTACGCCGATCCGTGCGCGGAATGTCCCGGCGCGGGCCGGGGCCGGAGCGGCCGGCCGCCCCACCGGCGCCGTCTCGGCTAGCCTGGGTTCCATATGAACCGCCTGACCACGCCTTTCGGCTCCTACGAACTCACCCGCTTCCCCTCCGACCCGCGCGACCAGCTCCGCGCCTGGGACGCCGCCGACGAGTACCTGCTGCGCCACCTCGACGCCGGTACCGGCGAGCGCGGCCCGGTGGACCTGGCCGGCGCCGGGCAGATCACGGTCGTCGGCGACCGCTGGGGGGCGCTGACGACGGCCCTGGCCGCGTACCACCCCACCCAGATCACCGACTCCTCGCTGACCCGCGCCGCGACCGAGGGGAACCTGGACCGGGCCGGGATCGGCACCTCCAAGTCCACGGTGACCCTGCTGACCACGCAGGACGCGCCGCCCGCGCGGATCGACGTACTGCTCGTCCGGGTCCCCAAGAGCCTGGCGCTGCTGGAGGACCAGCTGTACCGGCTGGCGCCGCACGTGCACGCGGGCACCGTGATCGTGGGCGCCGGCATGGTCAAGGAGATCCACACCTCCACGCTGCGCCTCTTCGAGAAGATCCTCGGGCCGACGAAGACCTCGCTCGCGGAGAAGAAGGCCCGGCTGATCTTCTGCACTCCGGACGCGTCCACCGCCCCCGGGACCACCCCGTGGCCGGTGACGTACACGGTGGACGAGGAGGGCGGCTCGGGGGCCGGGCTGACCGTGGTCAACCAGGCCGGGATCTTCTGCGCGGACCGCCTCGACGTGGGGACGCGCTTCTTCCTCCAGAGCATCCCGACCAACACCAACGGGGCCCGGGTCGTGGACCTGGGCTGCGGCAACGGCGTCGTCGGCACGGCCGTGCAGGTCGCCGACCCGGACGCCGAGGTCGTGTTCACCGACGAGTCGTACCAGGCGGTCGCCTCCGCGCGGGCCACCTACGAGGCCAATGTCCGCCCGGGCCGGCGGACGGCGGAGTTCCTGGTCGGCGACGGGGTGGCCATGCTGCCGCCCGCCTCGGTGGACCTGATCCTGAACAACCCGCCCTTCCACTCCCACCAGGCGACGACGGACGCGACGGCGCTGCGCATGTTCGCGCAGTCGCGCAAGGCGCTGCGCACGGGCGGGGAGCTGTGGGTGGTCGCCAACCGTCACATGGGCTACCACACCCACCTGCGCCGCCTCTTCGGCAACAGTGAAGTCGTCGCGAGCGAGCCGAAGTTCGTGGTGCTGCGGGCGGTCAAGCGCGAGGCGCGGCCCCGCCCCGTGTGACCTGCCGGTTTACCCGCCGGTACGTCCTACACTCGGCCGCGTGAGCAGCGAGGGGCAGACGGACGGCGGGGCGGACGGGCAGGCCGGCGACCGCGGGGGGCAGCGGCGCTACCGCCGGGAGGACGTGGCCCGGGCGGCCGGGGTCAAGGTGCGCAACCTGCGCTACTACCAGGAGCGCGGGCTGCTGCCGCCGCCCCGCCGGGAGGGCCGGATCGCCTGGTACTCAGACGACCACCTGACCCGGCTGCGGCTGATCAGCGATCTGCTGGGGCGCGGGTACACGGTCAACGGCATCGGCGAACTGCTGGCCGCCTGGGAGCAGGGCGGCGGGCTCTCCCAACTCCTGGGCCTGGAGCGGGAGATGACCCGGGACTGGGTGCAGGAGGAGCCGGTGACCATGACCCGGGCCGAGCTGCGCGAGCTGTTCGGCCCGGGGGCGACGGCCGAGCACACCCGGCGGGCGGCCGAGCTGGGCTACGTACGCCTCGACGGGGACCTGGTCACGTATCCGAGCCGGCGACTGCTGGAGGCGACGGTGGCGCTGGTGCGGCAGGGGGTGCCGCTCGGGGAGATCCTGGACGCGGGGGACTTCGTACAGGTCCAGGCGGCGGCGCTGGCGGACCGGTTCGTGGCGCTGTTCCGGCGGCACGTGATCGGCGCGGAGGGACTGGGGCCGCTTTCGGCCACCCAGCTGGATCACGTCCGGGAGGCGGTGGCGGCGCTGCGGCCGGTGGCGGGCGAGGTGGTGGCCACGGAGTTCGCGCGGGCGATGGGGCGGCGGGTGGAGGCGGAGGTCGCCGAACTGCTGCGTACGGAGCAGTAGGAGTCGGCCTAAAGGGTGCGCTCGCACAACCTTGCCAACCACCATTGGCACTCTTACATTCAACTCGTCGGTAACAAAGGTGCACAGCCGGGATAAGGGACCATCTCATGGCAGATTCACCGAACTTATCGGAAACCGGATCCGGGTCCGCGGCCGAACCGCCCGGCGACGAGCTCGCCAGAGAGGGCGGCCGGGTCCGCTGGCGCAGGTTCGCCCTCCTGACCGCGCCCGCCGTGGCCGTGACCGCCGGCCTCGGCATCGCCCTCGCGCAGGGCGCGCTCGCCGCCTCCTTCGCGGTGTCGGGCCAGCAGTTCAAGGTGTCGGCGAAGAGCCTGGAGGGCGAGGGCTTCGCCCAGTACGGCAGCGTCGATGTCAACGCCCGCCAGGAGCTGATCCCGGTGGCGGTCACCGCCATCAAGGAGGCCAAGCTGCACAGCCTCTGCCAGTCGGTGGTCACCACCCTCCCGGTCGTCGGGGACATCTCGCTCAATCTGACCGCGGGTCAGAAGGCCCCCGTCGAGGCCTCCAACCTGTTCGTGGACGCGACCCAGCTCGCCGGTGACGCGGAGTTCACGAACATCGAGATCGGGCGCGACGCCTCCACCCTGGACAAGGGCCCGGCGGAGGCGCAGGGCATGCAGGACCTCTTCGCCCAGCAGGCGGACAAGGTCACCATCAGCAATCTCCAGCAGACGGCGTGGGCGACCAACGCCGGCACCTTCAAGCTCTCCGGGCTGAGCATGGACATCAGCAAGGGCAAGAAGGAATGCTTCTGAGCCGCTGGCGGCGGTGGCGGCGCGGCAGGCCCTTCTGGGGCGGCCTCTTCGCCGTCCTGGCCGGGGCGTGGATCTGCGTACTGCCGCTCGCACCGCTGAAGATCATGCTCCAGCAGGGGGTGGCGGGCATCCCGTCCGTCCTGATGGGCCTCGTCATGATCGTCCTCGGTCTCACCGCCTGGTTCTCCCCCGCACAGCGCACCCTCGCCGGGATCCTCACCACGCTCGTCGCCACCGCCGCGCTGGTCATGTCGAACCTCGGCGGGTTCCTGATCGGCACCCTGCTCGGCATCCTCGGCGGCGGGATGATCTTCGCCTGGCAGCCGTACGCCGCCCCGCGCGCCGGGGGCTCCGCCGCCCCCGCCGGCCCGCCCCCGCCGGGGACTCCCCCACTCCGCACCCCGATCCCCAAGGAGCACAGCCATGAGCCGTAAGCGCACCGCGCTCGCCCTCGGGACGGCGGCCGCGGCCGCCCTGACGGTGGCCACCGCCACCGCCACCGCCGCGCCGTTACCGATGGCCGGGTCGACCACCGTCACCCCGGCCGGGCACGCCTTCAAGGCCACCCTCAGCGGGAAGGCCACCCTCAAGGCCGGTTCGGTCACGGTGACCTGCACGGTCTCCGTCTCCACCGGTACGGTGCCGGCCGCCCCGGACAACCAGAACCCGGCCGGGCCGGTCGCCTCGCCCATCTCCCCGCCGACCTACAGCTCCTGTACGTCCAGCATGCCGGGGGTGACCCCGACGGTGACGACCAGCGGCTCCTGGTCGGTGTCGATGCAGAACGGCTCCCCGGTCACCGCGACCATGACGGTGCCGACCGGCGGGCTCGTCCTGCACACCACGGGCCTGGCCACCTGCACCGTCACCGCCGCGCCCAGCGCCCCGGCGAACGTCCCGGGCAGCTGGGCCAACGGCGCCCCGTCGAGCCTGACCTTCACCAACGCGACCGTCCCCGTCACCGTCACCGGCGGCTTCGGCTGCCCGACGAGCGCGACCTCGTCGACCTTCAACGCCGTCTACAAGGTCACCGACACCACCGACCCCGCCCAGCAGATCACCGTCACCCCCTGACAGCCGCAGGGCGTCGTCCCCGTTCCCCGGTCCGCCGGGGGCGGGGAAAACGCGTTGCGGGGCGCGGCGGGCCCGGGCGAAGCTCGGGCCATGTCACAGAGCACCGAGCAACAGGAACACGCGGACCAGCGGAGCCGGCGCGGGGTCGCCGACCTCTTCTCCGGCGGGCGCCTGATCGCCGTCCCGCGCAAGGCCGCCCGGCGCGAGCAGCTGCTCGCGCACCTCACCGAGACCCTGTTCGCCCCGGACCGGGAGTACTCGGAGCCCGAGGTGAACGACGCGCTGCGGACCGTGCACGAGGACTGTTCCGCCCTGCGCCGCTACCTGATCACCTCGGGTCACCTCACCCGGACCAGGGACGGCAGCAGCTACCGGCGGGCGACGACCACCCGGTAATGCGTCGTCAGCCGCCCGTCGTCGCCCAGCACGTGGAAGGCGACGGCCGGCGGCTCGTCCAGGTGCACGTGGTGGTCGGGGCCCGACTGCGCCTCCCACGGGAGCCGCAGGGTGGAGACCACCCCGGGCGCCACCAGCAGTGGGCGGCCCGCGAAGGTGGTCGCCGCCGCCGTGTGGGCGTGCCCGCACAGGAAGGCGCGCAGGTGGGGGTGGCGTCCGGCCAGCGCCGCGAGGCGTTCCTCGCCGAACTGGCGGATCCCGTCCACGTACGGGGTGTGCAGCGGGACCGGCGGATGGTGGAAGGCGACCAGCACGGGCACCTCGTGCGGGGTGTCCGTCAGTACGCCGTCGAGCCAGGCGAGGGTGGAGTCCTCCAGGTACCCGTGGTGTTCGCCGGGGACCGAGGAGTCGCACACCGCCAGCACGAAGCCCTCGCCGCGCAGCACCTGGTCGACCGGCCCGGCGGAGGGCTCCTCCTCGCCCAGCATCCCCCGCCGGAAGGCGAGGCGCTCGTCGTGGTTGCCGGGGCAGATCACCACCGGGTGCCGGGAGGTGAGCAGCTTGCGGGCCTCCTCGTACTCGGCGGGCTCCGCGTGGTCGGCTATGTCCCCGCTGACCAGGACCGCGGCGAGGTCGTACGGGAGGGCGTCCAGGTACTCCACGACGGCGCGGGTGCGCTCGGCGGCCCGCGGGCCGCCGTCGAGGTGGACGTCACTGAGCTGCGCTATCACGATCACGGGCGGTTGCTCCTTCGTCGCCGGCACGGGTCGCCCCGGCACGGCGCGGACGATCGGCCACGGCCGCGGCGGGGACGGTCCGTTCAACCTATCGAACGTGATCTTCGGTGCGCGGGCGGCCCGGAGCCGCGCGGGCCGTACCGCCTCCGGTTGCGCGCGGACCGGGGATGGGGTTCGTTCGAAGGGGGCGCGCGGGATGGGGTGCATCGCATGGTCTTCACCGATCGCGTCTTCGGCGACCGCGCGGACGCGGGACGGCATCTCGCGGACGCGCTCGGCCATCTCCGGGCCGAGGACCCGGTCGTCCTGGGCCTGCCGCGCGGCGGGGTGCCCGTGGCCTTCGAGGTGGCGCGGGCGCTGGGCGCGCCCCTGGACGTGATCGTGGTCCGCAAGCTCGGGGTACCGCACCACCGGGAGCTGGGTTTCGGCGCCATCGGCGAGGGCGGGGTGCGGATCATCAACGAGGACATCGTCGCCCTCAGCCGGGCCTCGGCGAAGGAGCTGGCCGAGATCGAGCATGCCGAGGAGGCGGAGCTGGAGCGGCGGGCCCACCGGTTCCGCGAGGGCCGGCCGCGCGTGCCGCTGGAGGGCCGGACGGTGGTCGTGGTGGACGACGGGATCGCGACCGGTGCCACGGCCGCGGTCGCCTGCGAGATCGCCCGCGCCTCGGGTGCGGCACGAGTGGTGCTGGCCGTTCCGGTGGGGCCGCCGGAGGCGGTCGCCTGGCTGCGCGGGGCGGCGGACGAGGTGGTGTGCCTCTCCACGCCGCCCGCGTTCCGCGCCGTCGGGGAGTGGTACCGGGACTTCGCGCAGACCCCGGACGAGGAGGTGGTCGCGGTGCTCGCCGAGGCGGCGGGCGGGGCGCGGCCGCCGGAGCGACCGGAATCCGAGTGATCTCCGCGCGCCGGCGTGGTGGGATGGCCGTGCCCGGGTCACCGGCCCGGCGACCGCCACCGAAGGAGTCCTGATGCCCCTGCCCACGACCGTCCTCCCGCTCCGAGCGGACGCCCCGTCCCCGGCGGTGGCGATATGAGCCGGGGCGTACTGGTCACCGGCGCGTCCCGGGGCATCGGGCGCGCCGTCGCCGCCGCGTTCGCCCGGCAGGGGGACCGCGTCGCCGTGCACTGTTCCACCCGGCACTCCGACGCCGAGGAGACCCTGGCCTCCCTGGACGGGGAGGGCCACGTCCTGGTCAGCGGGGACCTCGCCGATCCGGCGCGCGTCGAGGCCCTGGCCGCCGAAGCCGCCGAGGCCCTCGGCGGGGTGGACGTCCTCGTGAACAACGCCGCCGCGATGGTCCCGCACCCGCTGCCCTCCACCTCGTACGCGGACTGGCAGGCGGCCTGGCAGCGCACGGCCGCGGTGAACCTGTTCGGCGCCGCCAACCTCAGCTACTGCGTGGCCCGCCGGATGATCGACGACGGGCGGAGCGGCCACATCGTGAACGTCGGCTCGCGCGGCGCGTTCCGCGGCGAGCCCGACCACCCCGCGTACGGCGCCACCAAGGCCGCCCTGCACGCCTTCGGCCAGTCCCTGGCGGTCTCCCTCGCGCCCCACGGGATCGCGGTGGCCTCCGTGGCGCCGGGCTTCGTCGCCACCGAACGGGTCTCGGACCGGCTCGGCGGCGCGGAGGGCGAGCAGATCCGCGCCCAGAGCCCCTTCGGCAGGGTCGCGGCGCCGGAGGAGATCGCCGCCGCCGTGCTCTACCTGGCCTCGCCGGCGGCCGTCTGGAGCTCGGGCACGGTGCTCGACGTCAACGGGGCCTCGTACCTGCGCACATGAGCCCGGCGGGCCGCAGCGGGCAGCGGCGGGCCGCGGTGGGCTGCGATGGGCTGCGGGTCAGCCCCGGTAGGCCTCCAGGAGCCGCAGCCAGACCTCGCTGATGGTGGGGAAGGCCGGAACCGCGTGCCACAGCCGGTCGATCGGGACCTCCCCCACCACGGCGACGGTCGCCGCGTGCAGCAGCTCGGCGGCGCCCGGTCCCACGAAGGTGGCGCCCAGGAGCACCTCCCGGTCGAGGTCGACGACCATCCGGGCCCGGCCCCGGTAACCGTCGGCGTACAGGCCCGCGCCGGAGACCTTGCCGAGGTCGTAGTCGACGGCGCGGACCCGGTGGCCGGCCCGCTGCGCCTCGGCGAGGGTGAGGCCGACCGCCGCCGCCTCCGGGTCGGTGAAGACGGCCTGCGTCAGGGCCTCGGTGTCGGCGGTGGCCGCGTGCGCGCCCCAGCGGGCGGTGTCGGGGGCCGGGGTCCCGGGGCCGGCCGCGCGGGCGGCGATGGCGGCGCCGGCGATGCGGGCCTGGTACTTGCCCTGGTGGGTGAGGAGCGCGCGGTGGTTGACGTCCCCGACGGCGTACAGCCAGTCGTGGCCGGTGACCCGGCAGCTCTCGTCCACGCCGATCCAGTCGCCGGGCGTCAGCCCGACCGTGTCCAGCCCGATGTCCTCGGTACGGGGCGCGCGGCCGGTCGCCACCAGCAGTTCGTCGCCCTCCAGCAGCTCGCCGCCCGCCAGGACCGCCGTGACCGGGCCGGTCGGGCCGTCCCGTACGACCGCCTCCACGCTCACCCCGGTACGGACCACCGCGCCGGCCTCGGCCAGCGCCTCGGTGACCAGCTCCCCCGCGAAGGGCTCCATCCTCGGCAGCAGCCCGGAGCCCCGTACCAGGACGGTGACCTGCGAACCGAGGGCCTGCCAGGCGGTGGCCATCTCCGCGGCCACCACGGAGCCGCCGACGATCAGCAGCCGGCCGGGCACCCCCCGGGCGGAGGTGGCCTCGCGGCTGGTCCACGGCCCGGCCCCGGCGAGCCCGGGAACGTCCGGGATCACGGCCCGGGTGCCGGTGGCGACGACCACGGCGTGCCGGGCGGAAAGGACGTGGTGCACGTCCTCGGGGCTGGTGACGGCGACCTTGCGGATGCCGTACAGCCGCCCGTGTCCCCGGTACAGGTGGGCTCCGATGGAGTCGAGCCAGTCGAGCTGGCCGTCGTCCTTCCAGTGGCCCGTCCAGTAGTCGCGGTGCGCGAAGACCGCCTCGGCGTCGAGCGGCCCCCGGACGGAGTCCGCCAGCCCGGGGACCCGGCGGGCGTCCGCGCGGGCGAGCACCGGGCGCAGCAGGGCCTTGCTGGGCACGCAGGCCCAGTACGAGCATTCCCCGCCGACGAGTTCGCTCTCCACCAGGGCCGTGCTCAGCCCGGCGGCGCGGGTCCGGTCGACGATGTTCTCGCCGGCCGGGCCCCCGCCGAGCACCACGACGTCGTACTCCACGGCTTCGGTCATGCGGTCCAGTGTCACCGCAGCCCGGGGGCCGCGTCCGGCAATCGCAGGCCTCCGGCGTGCCGGGGGCCTGCGATCGCGGGTCCTACTGCTGCTGCTCCTGCTGCTGGTCCTGCTGGTCGGCGGCGATCTTCGCCCGGACCTCGTCCATGTCGAGGGCGCGGGCCTGCCCGATGAGGTCGGCGAGCGCCGGCTCCGGCAGGGCCCCGGGCTGCGCGAAGATCGCCACCTGGTCCCGGACGATCATCAGCGTCGGGATCGAGGTGATCTGGAAGGCCGCGGCCAGCTCCTGCTGGGCCTCGGTGTCCACCTTGGCGAAGACCAGGTCGGGATTGGCCTCCGCGGCCTTCTCGTAGACGGGGGCGAACTGAAGGCACGGGCGGCACCAGCCCGCCCAGAAGTCGATCAGTACGAACGGGTTCTCGCCGACCGTCCGGTCGAAGTTCTCCTTGGTGAGCTCGACTGTAGCCACGGTGTCCAGACCTCCTGTTTGCTGCGTGTCCTGCTGCAACGACCGACCGCCCCCGCCGCATTCCGGGCGGCTTCCCACGGTGCTAGTGCTGTGGCCGGAAAGGTTTGCCGGGTCGCGGCGTCCGGTGCGGTGCATCGCAAGGCGGAGGACCGCGTCTCGTACTGGACGTACTTGCGCGGTCCGACAACGCAGCGAGGTGCCGTGCCGGGCGCCGTGACCCGGTGAACCTTTCCGGTCACAGCACTAGAACGGGTGGCCCGGCGGGGTGGTGCGGGCGGTGGTCCAGCGCAGTTCGGTGAAGGCGTCGAGGTTGGCCTCGCCGCCGAACCGGGCGCCCGTACCGGAGACCCCGACCCCGCCGAAGGGGGCCACCGCCTCGTCGTTCACGGTCTGGTCGTTGACGTGCGCGATCCCGGTCGGGATGCGCCGCGCCAGCTCCAGGCCGTGGGCCGCGTCACCGGTGACGATGCCCAGGGACAGCCCGTACGGGCCCGCCGAGGCCAGCTCCACCGCCTCGTCCTCCGTCGCGAAGGACCGTACGGGCGCCACGGGGCCGAAGACCTCCTCCGCGTAGGCGGGCGTGTCGTCGGCCACGCCCGCCAGCACGGTCGGCCGGTAGAAGAGGCCCTGGTGGGTGCCGCCCGCGACGAGTTTGGCGCCCTGCTCGACGCTGGCCTCGACCAGGCCGTGCACCCGCTCCAGCTGGGTCCGGTCGAGCAGCGGGCCCAGGTGGACCCGCTCGCGGTGCGGGTCGCCGACGGCGAGGGCCTCCGCGCGGGCCGCGAGCCGCTCCACGTACTCGTCGTACAGCGAGGCGTGGACGAGGTGGCGTCCGGCCGTCATGCAGATCTGGCCCTGGTGGAAGAAGGAACCCCAGGAGGCCTGTGCGACGGCCGCCTCGACGTCGGCGTCGGCGAGCACGACGAGCGCGGAGTTCCCGCCCAACTCCAGGTGCGCGCGCTTGAGGTGACGGCCCGCCAGCTCCCCCACGGCCCGGCCGGCGGCGGTGGACCCGGTGAAGGAGATCACGCGTACCCGCGGGTCGGCGACCACCGCGGCGCCCGTCCCGGCCCCGCCGGGCAGTACGTGCAGCAGCCCGGCCGGGAGTCCGGCGGCGGCGAACACGGCGGCCAGGGCGAGGCCGCCGCTGACGGCGGTGCGGGGGTCCGGCTTGAGCAGGACCGCGTTGCCGAGCGCGAGGGCGGGGGCCACGGAGCGGATCGAGAGGATCAGCGGGGCGTTGAACGGGGCGATCACCCCGACCAGCCCGGCCGGTACGCGGCGGGTGAAGGAGAGCCGGGGCGCCTCGCTCTGCAGCACCTGCCCGGCCGGGCGCGAGGCCAGCGCGGCGGCCTCGTAGCACTCCTGGGCGGCCACGTGCAGTTCGAAGTCCGCCTTGCCGGGGACGGACCCCGACTCCCGGACCAGCCACTCCCGCAGCTCGGGCGCGTGGGCCGCGAACAGGTCCCCGGCGCGGCGCAGCACGGCCGCCCGCTCCAGGTGGGTGGTCCCGGCCCAGTCGCGCTGCGCGGCCTGGGCCCGTACGGCGGACTCCGCGACGTCGGCGGGGGCGGCGAGGTCGAGGGTGGCGAGGGTGCGACCGGTCGCGGGTTCGAGGACCGGGGCCGTACCGCCGGTGAGTGTGGGTCCGTCCTGCCAGAGTGTCGGGTCGAGCAGCGGCATGGCGCGGGGCCTCCGGGTGGGGGTGGGGCGGGGCGGGGGGCGGCAGCAGGCGCCATCGTGCCAGACCGGGGGCAGCACTTCTGTTCAGTTATTGGGCAGTTGACGGGACCCCGTGACCGGAAATGATCGGCGGGGTCCCTCCTCGCGGGCCGGGGTCAGCGCTCCAGGACCAGCGCGATGCCCTGGCCGACCCCGATGCACAGCGCCGCCATGCCGGTACCCGAACCGGCCGCCGCCAGCTGGTGCGCGACCGAACCCGCCAGCCGTGCGCCCGAGGCGCCGAGGGGATGGCCGATGGCGATGGCGCCGCCGCGCGGGTTGACCACGGCCGGGTCCAGTTCCGGCCAGGCGGCGAGACAGCCCAACGCCTGAGCGGCGAAGGCCTCGTTGAGCTCGAAGGTGGTCAGGTCGGCGAAGGTGCGCCCCGCCTTGGCGAGGGCCCGCTGCACGGCGTCGACCGGGCCGAGGCCGAAGAGCTGCGGCTCGATGCCGGTGACGGCGGAGGCGCTGATCCGGGCGAGCGGCTCGCGGCCCGTGGCGGCCAGCCCCGCCTCGTCGGTGAGCAGCAGGGCGGCGGCGCCGTCGTTGAGGGGGGAGGCGTTGGCGGCCGTGACCGTACCCGAACCGTCCGTCCGGAAGGCCGGCTTGAGCCGGGCGAGCGCCTCGGCGGTGGAGCCCTCCCGGATGCACTCGTCGCGCGTCAGGTCCGCTCCGGGGTAGGGGACGACCTCGTCGTCGTACAGCCCGGCGGACCAGGCGGCGGCGGCCTTGCGGTGGCTCTCCAGGGCGAAGGCGTCCTGTGCCTCGCGGGTGATGCCGTGCTTCTCGGCGACGAGTTCGGCGCCTTCGCCGAGGGAGCCGGTCCACTCGGCGGGCATCCGGGGGTTGGTCATCCGCCAGCCGAGGGTGGTGGACCACATCTGCTGGTGCCCGGCGGGGAAGGCGCGTTCGGGCTTCTGCACCACCCAGGGGGCGCGGGTCATCGACTCGACCCCGCCGGCGATGGCGACCGAGGCGTCGCCGAGCGCGATGGCACGGGCCGCCTGGATCACGGCTTCGAGGCCGGATCCGCAGAGCCGGTTGACGGTCACGCCGGGTACCGTCACCGGAAGCCCGGCGAGGAGCACCGCCATCCGCGCGACGTCGCGGTTGTCCTCGCCCGCGCCGTTGGCGTCGCCGAAGACGACGTCGTCGATGCGGGCCGGGTCGAGGTCGGGCGTACGGTCCACCAGCGCGCGCACGACGTGCGCCGCGAGGTCGTCGGGCCGGACCCCGGCCAGTGCCCCGCCGAACTTGCCGATCGGGGTGCGGACGGCGTCGACGACGTAGACGTCGCGGACGGTGCGGATGCTCATGGGGTCTCTCCTGGGCGGATCCGTACGGGCGGCGGCGCGCCGGTGCCGGTGTGGGCACCAGGCACCCCCGGGCACGCCCGGTGGGGCGCGCCCGCAGTCTCCGCCGCCACATCACCGCCTGTCAACGGCCTCGGGGCCGGGGTGGCTGCGGGTGGGTCGGGGGGGGGGGCGGGGTGGGGTGCCGTCCGGGACGGGCTTCGATGTTCGGCGCCCTGGCTCTGCTTGGTCTGCCGGGCGGTGCCTCGCGCCGAATTCATCTCGTTTTAGTCCCGGACAACACCCCACCCCGCCCCCGCCCCCTTACGTCGCAGCCAAACTCCGCCCCGCCGCACCATCCAGCCCCGCCGGCGTTTGAGGCGCGGGGTCCGGGGCGCTGCCCCGGGGAACGGGCGAAGGGCGGGTAGGGGACCCAGCCCCGCAGGGACGGTCAGGTCGACTCCCGGTCGACCGCCACCGCGGCCATCAGGTCGTACCGCTCCGTAATCTCCGAAGGAACCCGCACGGCCGCATCCACCAGCCCCGCCAGCCAGTCCCCCGTCGGCATCTCGATCCGCACCGTGCTCAGCCTCGGCCGCAGCAGCCGCCCGATGAGCAGGTCGTCGGCGCCCATCACGGCCACGTCCTCGGGGATCCGCAGGCCCGCGTCCTCGAGGGCCCGCATCAGCAGCATCGCGTACTCGTCGTTGTACGCGAACACCGCGTCCAGTCCCAGCGACCGCCACCGCGCGGCCAGCGCGGCCGCCGACTCCTCGGTGTAGGCCATCGGCAGCGCCCGGACCTCCGCGCCCGGCACCGACCCGGCCCCCGCCAGCCGGGGCGCCGAGAACAGCTCCAGCCCCGCCTCCTGCGGGACGACCACGCCGATCCGGCGCCGGCCGCGCTCCACGAGGTGCTCGGCGGCCCGCGCCCCGACCTCCGCCTGGTCCATCACCAGGGCGTGCGCACCCGCCACCCCGACCGGCCCCAGCGTGATCACCGCGCGCGCACCGGCCCGTTTGAGGGTGGCGATGTTGTGCGGGGACAGGGCGATCTCCCCCAGGGAGATCACCGCCACCGGCCGCAGCTCGGCCCAGGCCCGGGTGGCCTCGTCCCCGGTGAGGCCGAGGCTGCCGTACTGGACCACCGTGTAGTCCAGGCGGCGCAGGGCCCACTGGAGTTCGTTGAGGAAGGTGCTGTAGAGCGGCCCGACCGGCACGTGCGAGGTGGGCAGCAGCACGATGCGGGTGTGGCCGGCGCGCAGGCTGCGGGCGGCGGCGTGCGGTACGTAGCCCAGTTCCTCGGCGGCCTCGCGGACCCTGCGCCGCGTCGGCTCGCTGATGCGCACGGCTTCGGCGTTGTTCAGGACGTACGAGACCGTCGCGCGCGAGACGCCCGCGAGGCGGGCGACGTCGGCGCTGGTCGCCGCGGGCGCCGGTGGCGCGGGAGGAGGTGTCGGCGGGGTGGCCGGCGTCCGCCGGCCCGGCGGGTTCGATGAGTGAGACATGGCCGTGGCATCTTTCCAGACCGGTTGCGCCCGAGGGCTGGCGGATGGCCGGAATCGGCTGCTACACAGTGGTTACACGATTCATTGACACGTGTCACTTCGCATTCGCTGCCCAGGAGGGCACCGCGGCCTCTTCCTCCCCCCGCACCGGCACCGTCTCGGACCCCCTCCCGGACGCGGCCTGCTGCCGCTGCTGCTCGTCGGCAACACCGCGATGTACGCGCTCTACGTCGGCGTCGCCGGCATCCCGCTCGCCCTTCAGGTCGAGCGCGTCGACCCGGCGGCGAAGGTCGCGAACTTCGGCCTGATCGCAGGGGTTTCCGCGGTCTTCGCGACGGTCTTCAATCCGGTCGCGGGCGCCCTGTCCGACCGCAGCGGCCGGCACGATCCTGCTGATCACCATCGCCTGGTGCCTCGGCCAGGCCGTGATGAACGTCTACCAGGCCGCCCTCACCTCCGTGGTCCCCGACCGGGTGCCGGTGAGCGCCCGGGGCAAGGCCTCGGCGGCGGTCGGGCTCGGGCTGCCCTTCGGCTCCGTCCGGCTACCTGGTCTTCGGCGCGGTCGTCGCGGGCTCGGCGGTCCTGTTCACCGCCTGCACCCGCGAGCCCCGGCTCCCGGCGCGCGCTCCCCCCGCCCGCAAGGGCGCAGCCGGCCGCCTTCGCTTCCAGGGTTGGGTGCAGCCACGGGCGGAGCCGAACGGCACGCCGTGCTAGTGCTGTGGCCGGAAAGGTTTGCCGGGTCGCGGTGTCCGGTGCGGTGCATCGCAAGGCGGAGGACCGCGTCTCGTACTGGACGTACTTGCGCGGTCCGACAACGCGGCGAGGTGCCGTGCCGGGCGCCGTGACCCGGTGAACCATTCCGGTCACAGCACTAGACGCAGGCGGTGATCGCGGCGACGGTGACCACCAGCATCGCCGCCTGCATGTCGCGGATGGCGGTGCGGATGCCCTCGGCCGCCCACTGCCCGGCCGCGACCTCCTCCATCCGCGCGACGACCTGCTTGCGCGGGCTGTCGGGGAAGGCCAGGCGGTGCAGCTTGGCGGAGTGGACCAGGGCGATGAGGCTCGCCGTCCGTACGTCCGGCTCCGCGCCGTCCAGTACGACGGCCCGGAGCCGGTCGCGCAGTTCGCGCTCGACCGCGCCGTCGGCCTCCGGGTACCGGCGTATCGGGAACATGCCGAGCGCCTTGTGCTTCTCCTCCACCACCACGCCCCGCGCACACAGGCTCTCGAGGGTCGCCGTGACGGCCTTGGGCTGGTCCTTCGTCAGCCATGCCGTCACCCGGCGCCTGCCGCGCCCGCGCAGCAGCCAGGGCTCGATCAGTGCCGTGCGGCTGTCGAGCAGCGGGTCCCCGGTGGGAGCCGTGTCCGTCATTTCGAGGAACTTGCCGTCGACGGAGACCCGCCCGGCCAGGACCAGTTCGAGCAGGATGCCCCCTGCCACCGCCCAGCTGGCCGCCTGCCGCTGTTGCGCCGATCCGGACTCGTCGTCCAGGGACAGCAGCATGATCTCCTCGGCCAGTGTGATCGTCATTCCGGTACCCCCGCACGCTCTGTGGTCATTTCTGAATATTCAGACGCGCGGGCGCCGGGATCAGTTCCCGCCGCGTTCCGCCTAGCCGGGCACGCCTCCTCCCCCTTACCGTCTTGCTACCGATCGGTAAGGGAGGTCCGGTGGCTGGCTCGTTGGACGGGGTGGCGGCCCAGGCGCGGCTGGGGTTGCGGGAGATGGCCATGGCCCTGGGCGAAGGCCGTGTGACCTCACGGGAGTTGACTGACGGATGCCTCGCCCGGATCGCGGCCTCGCAGTCCTCGCTCAACGCCTTCCGGATCGTCCGGACCGAGGCCGCGCTCGCCGAGGCGGACGCGGCGGACCGGCGGCTGGCCGCCGGTGAGCGGCTGCCGCTGCTGGGCGTGCCGGTCGCCGTCAAGGACGACATGGACGTGGCCGGGGAGCCCACGGCCTTCGGCTGCGCCGGGGAGTTCCCGCCGAAGCCGGCCGACAGCGAGGCGGTACGCCGCCTGCGTGCGGCCGGCGCGGTGATCGTGGGCAAGACCCAGACGCCGGAGCTGGGCCAGTGGCCCTTCACCGAGGGGCACGCCTTCGGCGCGACCCGCAATCCGTGGGACCCGGCCCACACTCCGGGCGGCTCCTCCGGGGGCTCGGCCGCCGCCGTGGCCGCGGGGCTGGTGCCGGCGGCGCTGGGCTCCGACGGGGCGGGTTCGGTACGGATCCCCGCGGCCTGGACCCACCTGGTCGGGGTGAAGCCCCAGCGCGGGCGCATCTCCACCTGGCCGGAGCCGGAGGCCTTCCACGGGCTCACGGTCAACGGGGTGCTGGCCCGTACGGTCGCGGACGCGGCGCTGCTGCTGGACGCGGCGAGCGGGCCGGACCCGGGGGACCTGCACCGCCCGGCCCCGTTCTCGGCGCTCGGGGCGGCCCTGCGCCCGCCCGGCCGGCTGCGGATCGCCCTGTCGTACGGGATGGCCTTCACCGCGACGGCCAAGTCCCTCGACCCCGTGGTGCGTTCGGCGGTGGAGCGGCTGGCGGGGCGGCTGGAGGGGCTGGGGCACGAGGTGGTCCCGGAGGATCCGCGCTACGGCCCCATCGGCCTGACCTTCCCGCCCCGCGCGACCGCGGGCGTACGGGAGTTGGCCGCGCGGGTGCCGGACCCCGCCCTGCTGGACCCGCGTACCCACGAGGCGGTGCGCACGGGCCGGCTGCTGGGCGGGGCGGCGCTGCGGGTCTCCCGGCGGGCCGAGGGGGCGCTGCGGCGCCGGGTCGGGGAGCTGTTCGGCCGCTTCGACGTGGTGCTCACCCCGACGACGGCCACCCCGCCGCTGCGGATCGGGGCCCTGGCGGGGCTGGGGGCGCTGGCCACGGACCGGGCGATGATAGCGGCCTGCCCGTACGCCTGGACCTGGAACGTGCTCGGCTGGCCGGCCATCAGCGTCCCCGCGGGCTTCACCCCCGGCGGACTCCCGCTCGGGGCCCAGCTGCTGGGCCCGGCCGAGGCGGAGCCCCGGCTGCTGTCGCTGGCGGCGCAGCTGGAGGCGGCGGAGGGCTGGGCGGCGCACCGGCCGCCGGGGTTCGGAGGGGAGCCGGGGGCGTCCTGACCGCCGCCCGTACGCCCGTCGCGGAGGACGGCCGGGCCGTCGGCGGCTCCACGTCCGATTTCCGCCAGCCAGGCCCCGGGGCGGCCTCCGAGACTGTTCCCATGACCGCGTACACGCCCCTCCCCATCCCTCCCGCCGCCCTCCGCGAACTCCGGAACCTCGATGACGCCGGGCGGCCGATGCGGCCGTTCACCGCGCGCGAGGACGGGGTACCCCTCGACTGCGTGGGCAGCCCCCTGCGCTGCTGCCTGCGGGCCGTCGACGCCGGCGAGCGGGTCGCCCTCGTCTCCTACGCGCCGTTGCGCCGCTGGGCGGCGGCCACCGGGGCCGACCCCGGGGCCTACGACGAAGCGGGCCCGGTGTTCGTTCACGCCGACGCCTGCGGTGGGCCGCGGGGAGTCCGGGGATACCCGTTCGCGCGACCGGGGGCACTGCGTACCGTCCGGCGCTACGACGCCCGGGGGCACATCGTCGGGGGCCTGTCGTTCACGGTCCCGGACGACGCCGGGGCCGGGTTCGACCGGGTCTTGGGGGAGGCTTTCGCCGAGCCGGAGGTGGCGCTGGTGCACGTGCGGTCCCTGGAGTACGGCTGCTTCCAGTTCGAGGTACGGCGACCGTAGAGGGGCGCGCGCCGCGCATGGCGCGGGGCAGCCGCGGGACCCACTAACCTCGCCCGCATGACGGCACTTTCGCATCACGGCAACAGTCACGTCGAGCAGCCCGGGCGGGAGGGCGACACCGCCACCGCCGAGGCCGATCCGCGCTCCATCGGCCCGGTCCGTACCGAGTACGCGCCCGACCCGGACGGGGATCCCGACCCGGGGGAGATCGTGTGGACCTGGGTGCCCTTCGAGGAGAACGACGGGCGGGGCAAGGACCGTCCGGTGCTGGTGGTGGCGCGCGAGGCGGGCGGGGCGACGCTGCTCGCCGTCCAGCTGTCCAGCAAGCGGCACGACTACGACCGGGAGTGGGTGCCGATCGGCTCCGGCCCCTGGGACGGCGCCGGCCGGGAGTCCTGGGTGGACGTGGACCGGGTGCTGCGGGTGCACGAGTCGGGGATGCGGCGCGAGGCCTGCGCGCTGGACCCGGCCCGCTTCCGGCTGGTCGTGGACCGCCTGCGCGAGCGCTACGGCTGGCAGTAGCGCCCGCTCCCGCTCAGCAGCCGGCGAAGGCGGCGGCGAAGGCCTCGCGGGTGCGGGGGTCTCGGTCCAGGATGCCGAACACGACCCGCTCGAACACCCCCGCGAAGCGGCCGGTCAGCAGCGCCCGGAAGGCCTCCGCCACCTGCGCCGGGTCGTGTCGGAACACCCCGCACCCCCATGCGCCGAGCACCAGCCGCCGGTAGCCGTGCAGCGCCGCCACCTCCAGGACCAGCTCCGCCCGCCGGGCCAGGGCGGCCGGGATCTCCTGCGCTCGCTCCGGCTCCTGGCGGCGGATCGTGCCCGCGTTCGGCGCCGGGGAGGTGAGGAAACCGGCCCGGAAGGGGGTGTCCAGCAGTTCGCCCCGGTCGTCGCGGAACACCGGCACCCCGGGGGAGTGAATCACCCGGTCGGTGTAGAAGGTGCTCTTCCCCGCGCGGTGGACCTCGTAGTACTCCGGGGCCTCCAGCAGGGTCTCGTACAGGGCCGAGGCGCGGCACAGGGCCTCCTCCTGGGCCTTGGCCCCGCGCACGTATCCGCCCCCGGGATTGCGGGCCGAGGCGAAGTTCAGGACGGCGACCCCGCCCTCCCCCGCGAGGCGACGCGCCGCGACCGTGCTGCTCTCCCCCGTGACCTCGAAGACCGTCGGGACGCCTCCCCCAACGGGCTTCCCGTCTGGAATCGCCCGGTTTGGCCCATATATCCTGGTTCCGGCCTTGGCTTCCGCCAGGCCGGCGGCGAGGGAGACCCGCCGCCCCGCCCGCGACCGGTACTCACCGGCCGCCAGGATCAGCGCGTTCTCCCGCGCGATCTCACGCAATCTGCTGCTCACGCCGCAATCCTCGGGCGCAAACCACGTGACGGCAAAGGAATTAGCGCCCCGAAGACGGGTAGGCACGGGTGACATCACGGCCGACGACAGGAGACGAGGTTCCGGTCATGCCCGAGAACTCGCCCGCTCCATTCACCCAGAACGCCGAGGAGAACCCCCTGACCGAGGCGGCCGCCGAGGACCTGATCCACGGCATCTGTTTCAAGACCGGCCCGCCCCGGACCATCGGCGCCGAGCTGGAATGGCTCGTGCTCGACGCGGAGCGGCCCTGGCTGCCCCTGCCCCCCGAGCGCCTCACCGCCGCCCACGCGACCGCCGCCGCCCTGCCCCTGCTCTCCAGGATCACCGTGGAACCCGGCGGCCAGCTGGAGTTCAGCTCGGCGCCCGCCGCCTCCCTCACCGCCTGCGTGGACGGCCTCCAGGCCGACCTCACCGCCGTCCGGGACGCCCTGCGCGGCCAGGGCCTCGTCCTGCGCGGCCTCGGCGAGGATCCCCGCAGGCCGCTGCGCCGCCTGCTGGCCGACCCGCGCTACGACGCGATGGAGACCCACTTCGACCGCACCGGCCCCGCCGGGCGCGCCATGATGCGCGGCTCCGCCTCCGTGCAGGTCTGCGTGGACGCCGGGCACGAGGAGCCGGGCCCGCTCGGGCACGGCCGGCGCTGGCACCTCGCCCACCTGCTGGGCGCCGTACTGGTGGCCGCCTTCGCCAACTCCCCCGGCCGCGAGGGCCCGTACCGGGGCTGGCGGTGCGCGCGGCAGGGGATCTGGAACGACATCGACCCGCGGCGCGCGCTCGCCCCGCCGCTGGACGCCGAGCCCCGCGCCGCCTGGGCCCGGCACGCGCTGGACACCGAGGTGATGTGCGTACGCTCCCCCGGCGACGGCCCCTGGACGGTGCCCGACGGGCTGACCTTCCGCGACTGGCTGCGCGCCGCCGCAGGCCCGTCCGCGGCGGCCGACGGGCTGCGGCCGCCGACCGCCGAGGACCTGGAGTACCACCTGACCACGCTCTTCCCGCCCGTCCGGCCGCGCGGCCACCTGGAGCTGCGGATGATCGACGCGCAGCCGGGCGAGGACGGCTGGCTGGTCCCGGTGGCGGTCGTGCACGCGCTCTTCGACGACCCGGAGGCCGCCGAGACCGCCTACCGGGCGGTGAAGGCGCTGGCCGACGCCTACGGACCCCGGCGTGCGCCCCGCAATCCGCTGTGGCGGTCCGCCGCCCGGGCGGGGCTGGCCGATCCGGACCTGCGCGCGGCCGCCACCGCCTGTTTCCGGGCGGCCGGCGAGGCGCTGCCCCGGCTCGGGGCGGACGCGCACGTCCAGCAGGCGGTCGGCGCCTTCGCCGAACGTTACGTACGGCGCGGGCGCTGCCCGGCCGACGACGCCGATGACTCCCCCCACGCCCGTCAGGCACGGGAAGACCACCGACGGCCGCCCGCCGCGAAGGGACCGCGCCCGTGACCACCGAGACCCACCCCGAGACCCACCCCGAGATCCACCCGGAGCTGCTGCGCGAGCGTGCCGTCGCCGCGCTGACCGCCGCACGCGCCCGCACCGCGGGGCTGACCGACGTGGTGAGCGACCAGGACCTGACCGCGCAGCACTCCCCCCTGATGTCCCCGCTGGTCTGGGACCTGGCGCACATCGGGAACCAGGAGGAGCTGTGGCTGCTGCGCCGCGTGGCCGGCCGGGAGTCCATGCGCCCGGAGATCAACTCCTTGTACGACGCGTTCGAGCATCCCCGCGCCGAGCGGCCGAAGCTGCCCCTGCTGGGCCCGGAGGCCACCCGCCGCTACACGGCCGAAGTGCGCGGACGCGTCTTCGACCTGCTGGAGCGCACTCCGCTGGAGGGTACGGCCCTGCTCGACCGGGGCTTCGCCTTCGGGATGATCGCCCAGCACGAACAGCAGCACGACGAGACCATGCTGATCACCCATCAGCTGCGCGCGGGCGCCCCGGTCCTCACCGCGCCGGACCCGGAGCCGCCGCAGGGCCCTCCCCCGCCGGCCGCCGAAGTCCTGGTGCCGGGCGGCCCGTTCACCATGGGGACCTCCACCGAGCCCTGGGCGCTCGACAACGAACGGCCCGCGCACGTAAGGGAGGTCGCGCCCTTCTGGATCGACACGGTGCCGGTGACCAACGCCGCCTACCAGGCCTTCATGGCGGACGGCGGCTACGGCGAACGCCGCTGGTGGGCCGCCGAGGGCTGGGAGCAGATCCGGGCGCACGGGATCGAGGCGCCGCTGTTCTGGTTCCGCGAGGGCGGCGCGTGGCTGCGCCGCCGCTTCGGGGTGACCGAGCCCGTGCCTGTTGAAGAACCGGTTCTGCATGTGAGCTGGTACGAGGCGGACGCGTACGCCCGCTGGGCCGGCCGCCGGCTCCCCACCGAGGCGGAGTGGGAGAAGGCCGCCCGCCACGACCCGGCCACCGGCCGCTCCCGCCGCTACCCCTGGGGCGACGCCGACCCGGGCCCCGCACACGCCAACCTGGGCCAGCGCCACCTGCGCCCCGCCCGCGCGGGCGGCTACCCGGCCGGGGCCTCCGCGCTCGGGGTGCGCCAGCTGATCGGCGACGTGTGGGAGTGGACGGCCTCGGACTTCCTGCCCTACCCGGGCTTCCGCGCCTTCCCCTACCGGGAGTACTCGGAGGTGTTCTTCGGCCCGGAGCACAAGGTCCTGCGCGGCGGCTCCTTCGCCGTGGACCCGGTGGCCTGCCGGGGCACCTTCCGCAACTGGGACCTGCCCGTACGCCGGCAGATCTTCTCCGGCTTCCGCACCGCGAGGGACCTCTGATGTGCCGTCACCTCGCCTACGTGGGGCCGCCGGTGACCCTGGCGCGGCTGCTGAGCGAGCCGGAGCACTCCCTGGTGCGGCAGTCCTGGCAGCCCCGGCGCCAGCGCTTCGGCACGGTCAACGCGGACGGTTTCGGCGTGGGCTGGTACGCGGAGGGCGACCCGGTCCCGGCCCGCTACCGGCGGGCCGGGCCGGTCTGGGGCGACCTGACCTTCGCCGACCTCACCCGCGTGGTGCGCAGCGGGGCCGTACTGGCCGCCGTACGCGATGCCACGGTCCCGGGGGCGGACGGGGAGGCGGCCGCGGCCCCCTTCGCCTCGGGGCCCTGGCTGTTCAGCCACAACGGGGCCGTCCGGGACTGGCCGGACGCGGCGGCACCGTTCGCCGCCGGCCTGCCGCCCGAGGAGCTGCTCCAGCTGGCCGCGGGCACCGATTCGGCGCTGGTCTGGGCGCTGGTGCTGCACCGGCTGCGACAGGGGGACGACATGGGCACCGCCCTGGCCGAGCCCGTCCGCGAGCTGGCCGGCGCGGCTCCCGGATCCCGGCTGAACCTGCTGCTGACCGACGGCGCCGCCATCGCCGCGACCGCCTGGGGGGACTCCCTCTGGTACCTGGCCGATCCGGGTGCGGGGCGGGTGGTCGTGGCGTCCGAGCCCTACGACGACGACGCCCGCTGGTGCGAAGTACCCGACCGGACCCTGCTCACCGCCACCCGCACGCGGGTCGCCCTGACCCCCCTCAAGGAGACCTCCCCGTGAGCGACTTCCAGCTGACCCGCACCCTCGACGAGCACGCCGCCGACAGAGCGCTGCGCGCCGACGTCCTGAACGGACTGACCCGCTTCCCGAAGGAGCTGCCGCCCAAGTGGTTCTACGACGCCCGGGGCAGTGAACTCTTCGAGGAGATCACCCGGTTGCCCGAGTACTACCCGACCCGCGCCGAGCGGGAGATCCTGCTGGAGCGGGCCCGGGAGATCGCGGCGGTGAGCGGTGCGCGGACCTTGGTGGAGCTGGGGTCCGGCTCCTCGGAGAAGACCCGGCACCTGATCGAGGCGATGCCCGCGCTGCGGACGTACGTACCGGTGGACGTGAGCGAGAGCGCGCTGACCGGGGCGGGCCGGGCGCTGATGGCGGAGCATCCGGGGCTCGGGGTGCACGCGCTGCTGGCCGATTTCACGGGGCCGCTGCACCTGCCCGAATCGCCGGGGCCCCGGCTGGTGGTGTTCCTGGGCGGCACGATCGGCAACCTGCTGCCGCCGGAGCGGGCGGTGTTCCTGGCGTCCGTACGGGCGATGCTCTCGCCCGGGGACGCGCTGCTGATGGGCACCGACCTGGTGAAGGACGAGGCCGTGCTGGTGGCCGCGTACGACGACGCGCGGGGGGTGACGGCGGAGTTCAACAAGAACGTGCTGGCGGTCATCGACCGGGAGCTGGACGCGGACTTCCACACCGCCGACTTCGACCACGTGGCGGTGTGGAACCGGGAGCACGAGTGGATCGAGATGCGCCTGCGGGCCCGGTCGGCGGTGAAGGTCAAGGTCCGGGCGCTGGACCTGGTGGTGCCGTTCGAGGCGGGTGAGGAGATCCTGACGGAGGTCTCGGCGAAGTTCCGTCAGGACGGGGTGCGCAGGGAACTGGCCGAAGCCGGGCTGGATCTGACGCAGTGGTGGACGGACGCGGCGGGCCGCTTCGCGCTGTCGCTGTCGGTGGCCGGCGGCTGATCCGGTCCCCCGGGCCGCTGCTGCGCGGGTACGCCCGCCAGCAGCGGCCGCTCCCCCTCCGCACCTCCGAGCACGGCCTGCTGCGCCGCCGCCGCCAGCTCCCGCCGGCCGGTGTGGCGGCCCGGCGGGATCCGCGGCAGCAGCCACACCTCGGCCCGTACCCCGCGCGCCCGGGCGATCCGCCACAGGGAGGCGGTCAGCGGGTCGTCGCCGACGAAGGCGGGCGCCCCCGCGAGTTCCCCGTCCGCCAGCCGGTACCCGATCCGCACGGGCTGTACGGGGACCCCCGCGTCCAGCGCCGACTGGAAGGCGGCCCGCCGGAAGGGCCCCTGGGCGCGCCCGCACCAGGTGGAGCCCTCGGGGAAGACGGTGACCCGGTCCCCGGCGAGCAGCGCGCGGGTGAGGGTCTCGACGGTGCGGGGCAGGGCCCGGATGCGGTCGCGTTCGATGAACAGGGTGCCCGCCCGGGCAGCGAGCCGGCCCAGCACCGGCCAGGCGCCGATCTCGCTCTTGGCCAGCATCCGGCAGGGCAGGACGGCGGCGACGAGCGGGACGTCCAGCCAGGAGATGTGGTTGGCGACGATCAGGCGGCCCCCGTCCGGGCCGGGGGCGCCGTGCACGGTGATCCGTATCCCCAGGGAACGCACGAGCGCCGCCGACCAGGCCCGGACCAGCCCGTGGCGGGGCCGCGCGGGGAGCAGCCGGACCGGGGCCGCGGCCGGGACGGCGAGCAGGATCAGGGCCAGGGCCGTGGCCAGCCGGAGCACGGCGCGGGCCACGCCGGCGGCCTTCCCCGTGTGGCCGGCGCAGGCCTGCGGCGTGCAGGGCGCGGTGGGCAGCCAGACGCTCATGCGCCCGGGGCGAGCGAGAGGAAGTGGTTCAGGTAGCGCGGGTTGGTCCGGCGCAGGGAGAGCAGCACGTACAGGTCGGCGCAGCCGAACTCGGCGTCGAGTGCCGGCTCCCCGCAGACCCAGGCGCCCAGGCGGATGTAGCCGCGCAGCAGGGGCGGCAGCTCCATGCGGCCGGGGACGGTGATGCCCTCGGGGCTCCACGGCAGGTGCGGGGTGACCCGGTACTCCTGCGGGGCGAGGTTGCGGGCCAGGACGGTCTCGCGGGTGGCGGCGGCCAGCACCCCGCCGTCGGCCAGCGGTATCGAGCAGCAGCCGGCGAGCCAGTTGTGGCCGGAGCGCTCCATGTAGCGGGCCAGGCCTGCCCAGATCAGGGCGATGACGGCGCCGTTGCGGTGGTCGGGGTGGACGCAGGAGCGGCCGACCTCGACCAGGTCGGGGCGGATCGGGGCGAGGGCGGAGAGGTCGAACTCGCCCTCGGAGTAGAGGCGCCCGGCGACGGCCGCGCGCTCCGGGGGCAGCAGCCGGTAGGTTCCGACGACCTCGCCGGTCTCCTCGTCGAGGACCAGGAGGTGGTCGCAGTAGGCGTCGAAGGCGTCGGCGTCCAGGCCCGGCTCGGGTCCGTCGAGGCGGGCGCCGAGCTCTCCGGCGAAGACCTGGTGGCGCAGCCGCTGGGCGGCGCGGACCTCGCCCTCGTCACGGGCGAGGCGGACGGTGTAGCGGGGGGCGGCGGGGGTGGCAGCGGCCGTGGGGACGGCGGCCGGGGCCGGTGGTGCGAGGGGGGACGGGGACAGGGGGGCGATGGTCATGGCTGCTCCTGATCCGGGCACGGGGAGCCGGGCCGCAGGTGGCGGGCCCGGCTCCTTTACTTCTTCCGTGACCGGCTGGATTCCTCATGACCGCTCAGCGGCTCCCGGATGTGCGGAGGCTGAACTCGACGGGTGGCACCCCGGCCGCGATCTTGGGGGCCGGGATCCCGGCGCGGCTCAGCGGTCGGAGCTGAGGACCTGGCTCACCGTGTCCGAGGCCGCCTTCGCCGCCTGCCGGGGGTCCTGGCCGGTGAGCACGGCCGTCATGTACGGCTTGATCGGGTTCTTGGCCTCGACCTCGGCCCAGCGGGCGGACTTCGGCGTGGCCCGGCCCTGGGCGGCGCCGGGCGCCATGGCGGCGGCGCCGTCGTTGCCGTCGACCACGTGCGCGAGGGTGGTCTTGTTCGGGACGTAGCTCATGGTGCGTGCGAGTTCCGTCTGCCACTTCTCGCTGACCAGGGCGGTGATCACGTCCACGGCGAGGGCCCGGTTCCGGGTCTTCTCCGGGATGATCAGGTCGGAGCCGCCGGTGAAGACTGAGCCGGCCTTCTCGGAGGTCTTGCCGGGGACGGGGAAGAAGCCGAGCTTGCCCTTGAGCGCCGGATTGGCCGCCTCGATCTGGGCGGCCTGGCCGGGCGGGGCGATGATCTGGGCGACCTGGCCGCGGGCGAAGACCTCGGACTGCGGGGGCGTCTCCTCGTCGGCGTTCCTGGGCCCGTCGCCGAGGGCCTGGAGCTGCTTGTAGAAGTCCATCCCGGCCAGGGCCTTGTCCTCGTCGAGGGCGCCGACCCACTGGCCGCCGGTCTCCACGGCGAGTTCGCCGCCCTCGTCCCAGACGAACCCGGCGAGGACGTACCAGTTCTGGCCGGGGAGGTAGATGCCCTGCTGGTCGCCCTTGTCGAGCTTCTGGGTGGCGGAGATCCAGTCCTGGCGGTTCTTGGGCGGGGTCTTGATCCCGGCGTTCGCGAACAGGTCCTTGTTGTAGATCACCACCCGGTTGGCGGCGTACCACGGGACTCCGTACTGGGCGCCGTTGACGCTTCCCGGGTCGGAGAGGCCCTTGAGCCAGTCCTTGCTGCCCCATTCGCGCAGGCCCTCGAGGGTGACCTCGGAGACGCCGCCGGTCTCGACGTACTGGGCCACCTGGGTGTTGCCGACCTCGATGACGTCGGCGCCGGCGCCGGCCTCGGCCTTGCCGCCGAGGACCGCGTTGACCTTGTCGCCGATCCCCTTCCACTCCTGGATCCTCACCTCCAGGTCGGTGCCGGGGTGCTGCTTCTCGAAGTCGGCGGTGAACTTCGCGATGAAGTCGTCGGAGGCGCTGCCCTTCATCAGCCAGAGGGTCACCTTCCCGGATCCCCCGTCCGATCCTGCCGACTGGCCGCAGCCGGTCAGGGCGGTCGCGGCCGCGAGGGCCGTGCACACGGCGAGGAAGCGCATCTTCACGAGGGTCACCTTCTGGGGATGGATCTCAGATGGCTTGAAATTGGCATAGACCAATGGGTGGGTCAACCCCCTTTCACCCGGGACTGTTCACGCAAAGTTCGCGGACCCGGCCTTACTGGGGCACCGTGGAACAAGGCAACAGCAAGGCAACCGCGACGACTGGCGGGAGACCCCATGTCCAACCACACCTACCGGGTGACCGAGATCGTCGGCACGTCCCCCGAGGGCATCGATCAAGCCATCCGGAACGCGATCGCGCGCGCGAAGCAGACCCTGCACAATCTGGACTGGTTCGAGGTCACGCAGGTGCGCGGGCACATCGAGAACGGCGAGGTCGCGCACTACCAGGTCGGACTGAAGGTGGGCTTCCGCCTCGACGGCGAGGACTGAGGGCCGGCGGTGGCCCGCGCCCGGGCCGGGCGCGGGCGCGGGCGCCGCTCAGGTGCGGGCGCCGCTCAGGTGCGGCCTTCGCCCTCCTGTGCCGCCTTCAGCTCCGGCGCCTCCGCGGCCCAGTCCGCCAGGAGCACCCGGAAGCCGGCCGCGCGCGCCGCCTCGCAGACGAGTTCGTCGTCGTCCACGAGCACGCGCACCTCGCGCCCCCGGGCGAGCCGCCGGAGCACCTCCAGCTTCGTCACCCGGGCCGGACGCCGGTCCTGGTTGCCGCGCATCCACACCCGGCCCTCGGGCAGCCCGTGCCGGACGAGCCAGTCGTCGGTGTCGGCCCGGCAGCGCTCCGGCCGGCCGGTCAGGTACACGACCTCGCAGTCGGCCGCGCTCTCCACCGCCAGGGCCACGCCCCGGGCGAGCGGCGGATCGGCCGGGGCCGCGCCGAAGAAGCCCGCCCAGTCACGCGGGCGGCCCTCCAGGAAGTGCTGGCGGTGGCCGGTGTCGGCGAGGGTGTTGTCGATGTCGAAGACGGCCAGCGGCCGGCGGGTTGCGGTCTCGGTCATGGCCGCAGCCTAGGTCGTCCCTTTCGGAGCATGCCGGGGCGGGGGAATCCTCACGGCCGCCGGGCGTTGAGAGCTGTGTGATCCGAAAAGTCTCGATACTCGACCGGTCCCGCACCCGCGAGGGGTACACCGCCCCGCAGGCCCTGCGCGACACCGTGGAGCTGGCCCGCGCCGCGGAGGAGCTGGGCTACCACCGCTTCTGGGTGTCGGAGCACCACAGCGTGCCCGGGGTCGCGGGCTCCGCGCCCACCGTGCTGGCCGCGGCCGTGGCCGCCGCCACCCGGCGGATCCGGGTCGGCACGGGCGGGGTGATGCTGCCCAACCACCAGCCGCTGGTGGTGGCCGAGCAGTTCGGGGTCCTGGAGGCGCTGTTCCCCGGCCGGATCGACATGGGGCTCGGCCGCTCGGTCGGCTTCACCGGGGGCATCCGCCGGGCCCTGGGCCGTGACACCGGGGACGCCGACCGGTTCGAGGAGCAGCTGGCGGAGCTGCTGGGCTGGATCGACGGCAGCCAGCGGGCCCACCCCGAGGTGCACGCCCGCCCGGCCGAGGGGCTGCGGATCCCGCCCTTCGTCCTGGCCACCGGGGAGGGCGCGGGGATCGCCGCCCGGGCCGGGCTCCCGATGGTGGTCGGCGACCTGCGGGCCCGCGGCAAGGTCGCGGAGGCGGTCCGCCGGTACCGCGAGGAGTTCCGGCCCTCCCCCTGGGGCGGGGAGCCGTACGTCGTGGTTTCCGGGACGGTGGCGGTCGCCTCGAGCGGGGAGGCCGCGCGGCGGATCCTGCTCCCGGAGGCGTGGGCCCTCGCGCACTCCCGGACCCGGGGCAGCTTCCCGCCCCTGCGCCCGGCGGAGGAGGTCGAGGCGCTGGAGATGACCGCGAAGGAGCGGGAGCTGTACGAGGGCGCCCTCGCCGGGCACATCGCCGGCACCGAGGAGGAGGTCGCCGGCCGGCTGGCGGAGGTCACCGAGGCCACCGGGGCGGACGAGCTGCTGGTCACCACGTCCACCTACGACCGGACGGCCCTGCTGGACTCCTTCGGCCGCCTCGCCCGGATCACCGGGCTGGGCTAGCCACCTCGGGGCCCTAAACTGGGGCGAATGCGCCACTCCCCCGACGCCCCAGCCGACCAGCCGGACTCCCCCGACCCCTGCGTACGGGTACGAGGCGCCCGGGAGCACAATCTGCGCGGGGTCGACGTGGACATCCCGCGCGACACGCTGACCGTCTTCACCGGGGTCTCCGGCTCCGGGAAGAGCTCCCTGGCCTTCGGCACCCTCTACGCCGAGGCCCAGCGGCGGTACTTCGAGTCCGTGGCCCCTACGCCCGGCGGCTGATCCACCAGATCGGCGCCCCGAAGGTGGACTCGGTGACCGGGCTGCCGCCCGCCGTCTCCCTGGAGCAGCGCCGGTCCGCTCCGGGCTCGCGCTCCTCGGTGGGGACGGTGACCCTGCTCTCCAACTCCCTGCGGATGCTGTACTCCCGGGCCGGGACCTATCCGCCCGGAGCCGAGCGGCTCGACTCCGACGCCTTCTCCCCCAACACGGCTTCCGGCGCCTGCCCTTCCTGCCACGGGCTGGGCCGGATCCACCGCACCAGCGAGGAACTCCTCGTCCCCGACCGCGACCTGTCGATCCGTCAGGGAGCCATCGCGGCCCGGCCGGGGGCCTGGCAGGGCAAGAACCTGCGGGACATCCTCGAGGTGCTCGGCCACGACGTGGACCGGCCCTGGCGGGAGCTGTCGGCGAAGGACCGCGAGTGGATCCTGTTCACCGAGGAGCAGCCGGTGGTCACCGTGCACCCGGTGCGGGAGGCGGACCGGATCCAACGCCCCTACCAGGGCACGTACATGAGCGCGCACCGCTATGTGATGCGGACCTTCTCCGACAGCAGGAGCGCCACCTGGCGCTCCTGGACGGTCCGGACCTGAATCGGGCTCGGCTATCTGAGCGTCTCTGATCGGCCGCAATCACGCCAATCGCCTTCGTGCCCTGGTGCGACCGGCGTACCGGCGGCCCGTGTGAGCACGTCCCTCCGGACGCTGGTTGGCCCAGCCTGCACGGCTATGAGGCCAAGGAGGGTGCCCGACGTCGCCTGGGCACCGGGCGTGCACACACATAGTGTCACAGGCCGACTACGGATGGCCAGTTGAGGCGGCGACCCGGGATCACGCTGTGCACAGCCTGCCCGGCTGGCCACCCAGCTGCGGTCGGGGCTGTTCGGGGTGGTGTACGTACTGGACGAGCCGTCGGCGGGGCTGCACCCGGCGGACACCGAGGCGCTGCTCGACGTACTGGACCGGCTGAAGCGGGCGGGGAACACCGTCTTCGTCGTGGAGCACCACCTGGAGGTGGTGCTCCGCGCGGACTGGCTGGTGGACGTGGGGCCGCTGGCCGGGGAGCACGGCGGGCGGGTGCTGTACAGCGGGCCGCCCGGGGAGCTGGCCGCCGTCGCGGAGTCGGCGACGGCGCGGCATCTGTTCGCGCCGGCCGGGGCAGCGCGGGAGCGGCCCGTGCGGGAGGCCACCGGCGGCATCCGGCTCACGGGCGTGGACCGGCACAACCTGCGTGACGTGGCGGTGGAGTTCCCGCTCGGGGTGTTCACGGCGGTGACGGGCGTGTCCGGTTCGGGGAAGTCGACGCTGGTCGGACAGGTGCTGGCGCAGGAGGTCGCCGGGCGGCTGGCCGAGGCGGACTTCCCGGTGCGGCGGCTGGTGGAGGTGGACCAGAAGCCGATCGGGCGGACGCCGCGCTCCAACCTGGCCACGTACACGGGGCTGTTCGACGTGGTCCGCAGGCTCTTCACGGCGGCCCCGGAGTCGAGGGCGCGCGGCTGGAAGGCGGGCCGGTTCTCCTTCAACGTGCCGGGCGGGCGCTGCGAGACCTGCCAGGGCGAGGGCTTCGTCTCGGTGGAGCTGCTGTTCCTGCCCAGTACGTACGCCCCGTGCCCGCAGTGCGCGGGCGCGCGGTACAACTCCGAGACGCTGGAGGTCCGTTACGCGGGGCTGAACATCGCGGAGGTGCTGGGTCTGACGGTGGAGGCGGCGGCCGGCTTCTTCGCGCAGGTCCCGGCGGCGGCGCGCAGCCTGCGGGCGCTGGAGGACATCGGCCTGGGCTACCTGCGGCTGGGGCAGCCCGCGACCGAGCTGTCGGGCGGGGAGGCGCAGCGCATCAAGCTGGCGACGGAGCTCCAGCGGCTGCGCCGCGACCACACCCTGTACCTGCTGGACGAGCCGACGACGGGGCTGCATCCGGCCGATGTGCGGGTGCTGCTGCGGCAGTTGCACGGGCTGGTGGACGCGGGGCATTCGGTGGTGGTCGTGGAGCACGACATGGAGGTGGTGGCGGGGGCGGACTGGGTGATCGACCTGGGTCCGGGCGGCGGTACGGAGGGCGGCCAGGTCACGGCGGCGGGTCCGCCGCCGGTGGTGGCCGCCTCGCCGGACGCCCGCACGGCCCCCTACCTGGCGCGGGCGCTGGGCCTGTAGCGCGCGCGGCCGGGCCGTCTCCTTACGGACGCGGGTCAGGCGGGATCCGGAAGGGACGGCCTACGCGTCTCCGGGCAGCAGGCCCTGCGGGAGTTCGCGGAAGGCCCATTCGCCGCGGGTGCGGGTGAGGGTCCAGAGGAGGTCGTAGCGGTCGGGCCAGGCCGCCGGGACGCCGAGGACCCGGTGGGCTCCGAGGGCGCGGACCAGGCGGGGGATCCCGGCGGGCTCCCAGCACAGGAGTACGGGCATCCGGGCGCCCAACGCCGCCCGGATCAGGGCGGTTTCGGCTCCGAGCGCGAACTGGCCCTGTACGGGGATCCGCAGGGCGGCGGCCAGGGGCGCCAGGGTCTGCCTGCACCGGGCGGGGGCGGATGCCGGTCCGCCGGTCGCGAAGAGCGCGGCGGGGCGGGGCATCCGGGCACTGTGGGCGGGGCCGAAGAGCCGGGGCAGTTCCTCGGCGCGGCGCCGTCCGCGCCCGGCGAGGAAACCGGGGTCCTCGTTGCCCTCGTCGTCCTCGCCGGTGGCTCCGGCGTACGGCTTCTCCCCGTGCGGGATCACCATGACGAGGGCGTCCTTGGCGGGGGGCTGCTGGCCGGGGGCGGGGCTGCGCGGCCGCTTGCGGGTCGCGGTGTCCTGCGCCGTGCAGCCGGCCGTCGCCAGGCAGGCGAGGGCGGCGGCCAGCGCGGTGCGGCGGCGCGGTCCGGACCCGGCGGGGGCTTGGGGCATGGGGTCCACTGAAGCGCACGCGCCGGACCCGGCCGGGGCACGGCGCGGCGTACGGCCCGTACGAGCGCCCGGTCGGCGGATCGGGTCAGCCGATCGGCCCAGGCAGGGGGCCGGGGACGCTCGTACGGGGGTGTGCGGGGGCGATCCCGGCCCGTCAGCCCTTGCGGCCCCTCAGGCCTTGCGGACGGCGCGCAGCCACTCCTTGTTCATCGCGGCGATCGACGGCAGCGGGATGCCCTTCGGGCAGGCCGTGGCGCATTCGCCGGTCAGGGTGCAGCCGCCGAAGCCCTCGCCGTCCATCCGGGCCACCATGTCCAGCACCCGCGTCTCGCGCTCGGGCGAGCCCTGCGGGAGCACGTTCAGGTGGTTGATCTTGGCGGAGGTGAACAGCATCGCGGAGCCGTTGGGGCAGGCCGCCACGCACGCCCCGCAGCCGATGCACTCGGCGTGCTCGAAGGCGTGGTCGGCGGCCGGCTTGGGCACCGCGGTGGCGTGCGCCTCGGGGGCGGAGCCGGTCGGTGCCGTGATGTAGCCGCCGGCCTGGATGATGCGGTCGAAGGCGCTGCGGTCGACCACGAGGTCCTTGACCACGGGGAAGGCCGAGGCCCGCCACGGTTCGACGTCGATGGTGTCGCCGTCGGCGAAGGACCGCATGTGGAGCTGGCAGGTGGTGGTGCGTTCGGGGCCGTGGGCGTCGCCGTTGATGACGAGGCTGCAGGCGCCGCAGATGCCCTCGCGGCAGTCGTGGTCGAAGGCGACCGGGTCCTCGCCGCGCAGGATGAGGTCCTCGTTGAGGGTGTCGAGCATCTCCAGGAAGGACATGTCCTTCGATATGCCGTCGACCTCGTACGAGGCCATGGCGCCGGGGGCGTCGGCGTGCTGCTGGCGCCAGACGCGCAGGGTGAGCTTCATGCGTAGCTCCGCTGGGTGGGGTGGACGTACTCGAAGACGAGGTCTTCCTTGTGCAGGACGGGTGCGGCGCCGGTGCCCGTGTACTCCCAGGCCGCGGCGTAGCCGAACTCCTCGTCGCGGCGGGCGGCTTCGCCGTCGGGGGTCTGGGACTCCTCGCGGAAGTGGCCGCCGCAGGACTCGGCGCGGTGGAGGGCGTCGAGGCACATCAGCTCGGCGAGTTCGAGGTAGTCGACGACGCGGTTGGCCTTCTCCAGCGACTGGTTGAACTCCTCACCTCTGCCGGGGACCTTGATCCGCCGCCAGAACTCCTCGCGGATCTCCGGGATGCGGGCCAGCGCCTTGCGCAGCCCCTCCTCGGTGCGGGCCATCCCGCAGTACTCCCACATGAGTTCGCCGATCTCCCGGTGGAAGGAGTCGGGAGTGCGGTCGCCGTCGACGGCCAGCAGCTTCGCCAGGCAGTCGCGGGTCTCGCGTACGGCGGCCGCGGCCTCGGGGTGGCTGTCGTCGATCTCCTCGTGGTGCGGGTGGCGGGCGAGGTAGTCGTTGATGGTGGAGGGGAGCACGAAGTAGCCGTCGCCGAGTCCCTGCATCAGGGCGGAGGCGCCGAGGCGGTTGGCCCCGTGGTCGGAGAAGTTGGCCTCGCCGATCGCGAACAGGCCGGGGACGGTGGTCTGGAGGTCGTAGTCGACCCACAGTCCGCCCATCGTGTAGTGGACGGCGGGGTAGATCCGCATCGGGACCTCGTACGGGTTCTCCGCCGTGATCCGTTCGTACATCTCGAAGAGGTTGCCGTACTTCTCGGCGACCTTGTCCTTGCCCATGCGCCGGATGGCGTCGGCGAAGTCGAGGTAGACGCCCTGGCCGCCGGGGCCGACGCCGCGGCCCTCGTCGCAGACGTTCTTCGCGGCGCGGGAGGCGATGTCGCGGGGGACGAGGTTGCCGAAGGAGGGGTAGATCCGCTCCAGGTAGTAGTCGCGTTCGGCCTCGGGGATCTCGGCGGCGGGGCGGGTGTCGCCCTTGCCCTTGGGGACCCAGATGCGGCCGTCGTTGCGCAGGGACTCGCTCATCAGGGTGAGCTTGGACTGGTGGTCGCCGGTGCGCGGGATGCAGGTGGGGTGGATCTGGGTGAAGCAGGGGTTGGCGAAGTGGGCGCCGCGCCGGTGCGCCCGCCATACGGCGGTCGCGTTGGAGTTCATGGCGTTGGTGGAGAGGTAGAAGACGTTGCCGTAGCCGCCGCTCGCCAGCACCACCGCGTCGGCGTAGTACGTGTCGATGCTGCCGGTGACCAGGTCGCGGGCCACGATGCCGCGGGCCACTCCGTCGACCGTGATCAGGTCGAGCATCTCGGTGCGGGCGTGCATCTCGACGTTGCCGGCGGCGATCTGCCGGGACAGCGCCTGGTACGCGCCGAGCAGCAGCTGCTGGCCGGTCTGGCCGCGGGCGTAGAAGGTGCGGGAGACCTGGACGCCGCCGAAGGAGCGGGTGTCGAGGAGTCCGCCGTACTCGCGGGCGAAGGGGACGCCCTGGGCGACGCACTGGTCGATGATCTCGACGGAGATCTGGGCGAGGCGGTGGACGTTGGACTCGCGGGCGCGGAAGTCGCCGCCCTTGACGGTGTCGTAGAAGAGGCGGTGTACGGAGTCCCCGTCGTTGCGGTAGTTCTTGGCGGCGTTGATCCCGCCCTGTGCGGCGATGGAATGGGCGCGGCGCGGCGAGTCGGAGAAGCAGAACTGGACGACGTGGTAGCCCTGCTCGGCGAGGGTCGCGCCGGCGGCACCGCCCGCCAGGCCGGTGCCGACGACGATGATGCGGTGCTTGCGGCGGTTGGCCGGGTTGACCAGCTTGGCCTCGAAGCGGCGGCGGTCCCAGCGCTCGGCGATCGGGCCCTCGGGGGCCTTGGTGTCGCGGATCGGCTCGCCAGTGCTGTAGGCGGCGTACTCGGTGCTCATGGTCAGCTCACCACTCCGGTCATGACGGCGACGGGCACGGACGTGAAGCCCGCGAAGAGGACGAGGGCCAGGGCATTGGCCAGGAACTTCAGGGTCCGGTCGCGCCGGGCGTTGCCCGCGCCGAGGGTCTGGGCGGCGCTCCAGAAGCCGTGGCGGACGTGCAGGCCGAGGGCGGCCATGGCCACGAGGTAGATGGTGTTGCCGTACCAGGTGGAGAAGGAGGCGAGGACGTTCTGGTACGGGTGGCCGGCCCAGGCGCGCTCGTTGACGGTGAGCGTGGTGAGGTCGAGGAGGTGCCAGACGATGAAGAGGGCGAGGATGACGCCGCCCCAGCGCATGGTGCGGGTGGCGTAGCTCGCGCGTCGGCGCTTGTGGGCGTACTTCACCGGGCGTGCCTTGATGTCCCGGCGGCTGAGCTGGTAGGCGCAGATCGCGTGGGCGACGACGGCGGCGACCAGGATGACGCGTGCCGCCCACAAGCCCCAGTGGCTGTGCAGGAAGGGCTCGCCCATGTGGCGGAGCCAGTGCCCGTAGGCGTTGAACTCCTCAGCCCCGAAGAAGATCTTGAGGTTGCCCATCATGTGGACGACCAGGTACCCGAGCATGATCAGCCCGGACACCGCCATCACGGACTTCTTGCCGACGGTGGAGTCCCAGAGCGTGCGCGTGGTGGACGGCCGTCGATCCGTCCGCGTTGCCAGAGCCATGTCATCGACCGTAAGGACGAAGGTCCCGAAAGGTCCAAGACATGGTGGAGCTGATCGCGATAGGTGTGGCCTATGGAGGGCGATAGCCTGGGGGCATGCAGTTCCAGCAGCTGGTCTATTTCGTGGCCGTCGCCGAGACCCGGCACTTCACCCGCGCCGCCGAGCGCGAGCACGTGGCCCAGCCCTCGCTGTCGCAGCAGATCAAAGCGCTCGAACGGGAGCTGGGGGCGGAGCTGTTCAGCCGGGCGCGGGGGAACATCGCGCTCACCGACGCGGGCGAGGCGCTGCTGCCGCTGGCGCGGCGGATCCTGGCGGACGCGGACACGGCGCGGCTGGAGGTGCAGGAGCTGGCGCAGCTGCGGCGCGGCCGGGTCCGGCTGGGTGCCACCCCGAGCGTGTGCACGGGTCTGCTGCCGGCGGTACTGCGCGCCTTCCACACGGCGCATCCGGGCATCGAGCTGCTGATCGAGGAGAGCGGTTCGCTGGACCTGGTACGGGAACTCGCGCGCGGGGTCCTGGACCTGGCCCTGATCGCCCTGCCGCTGCCGCCCTCGGCGCCCGCCCTGACCACGGTGGAGCTGCTGACGGAGGACCTGGTGGTGGTCTCGTCCGCCGACCTCCCGCCCCCGGCGGGCGGCGGGGAACTGACCATCGCCGACCTGCGCGAGGAGCCGATGGTGATGTTCCGCCACGGCTACGACCTGCGGGACCTGACGGTGGGGGCCTGCCGGGCCGCGGGCTTCGAGCCGGTGTTCACGGTGGAGGGCGGGGAGATGGACGCGGTCCTGGGCTTCGTGCGGGCCGGGCTGGGCATCGCGGTGGTCCCGGCCATGGTCGTCGACCACGCCGGCCCGGGGCTGCGCGCCACCCCCCTCGCCGGCTCCCCGCTGCGGCGCACGATCGCCCTGGCCCACCGCACGGACGTGGCGCCCCCGCGCGCGGCGCGCGAGCTGAAGCGCATCCTGGTCGGCTGAGCCTTCGGGAGGAGGCCGGCCGGCCGGCGGCCGGTCGGCGGCCGGTCAGGCCGGGGGTATGGGCAGGGCCCGGTCGAGGCCCTCGGCCAGCATGGTGAAGGCCCGGTCGGCGTCGGCGACGGCGGCCGGGTAGGCCGCGTCGGCACTCTGACCGGCCGAGAGGCGGCGCCAGTTCTCCCGGCCCAGCTCCTGGCGGACCGTCACCAGGTGCAGCGCCGCGAGGCGGGCGGTGAGCGGGGGGACCGCCTCCGCCTCCAGGACGCCGGCGAGCAGTTCCACCTCGCGCGCCGTGTAGTGGGCCAGTCTGCCCTCCAGGCTGGCCGTGGAGTACAGCAGCCCCTGGAAGGCGAGCACGTTCGGGTGGTCGCAGAGCCCGGTGATGGGGTCGCGCTCGGCGAGGGCCGCCAGGAAGTGCTCGTGAACGGCCCGCACCGGGGTCCGGCCCGCCGGCCGGTCGCGCACGATGCGCGCCGCCTCGTCCTGGTGGTCGGCGAAGCGGTCGAGCACCAGGTCCTCCTTGCTCGGGAAGTACCGGAACAGGGTGGGCTTGGAGACCTCGGCCGCGGCGGCCACGTCGGCCACCGACACGGCATCGAAGCCCCGCTCGAGGAAGAGCTCCAGCGCCGTGGCCGCCAGCTGGCGCCGCGTACGCAGCTTCTTGGCTTCCCTCAGACCCGCCCTCAGACCCGTCGTGTTGTCCATGTCGTCCAGCGTAGCACGGAATCATGACCGGGTTAATTTTGTGACCGGGTTGCTTTTTCTTTCCTCACGCGCTTTCCTTGTGTCATCGACGACGAGAGGAACTCCGATGACCGACGTACTGATCGCGGGCTCCGGCCCCACCGGACTGACCCTGGCCTGTGAGCTGGCGCTGCGCGGTGTCTCTGTCCGCGTCCTCGACCAGCGGCCGGGACCGCACCGCGAATCCCGCGGCAAGGGCCTCACCCCGGGCAGCCTGGAGGTCTTCGCCCGGCTCGGCGCCGCCGAGCGGATCTCCGCCATCGGCGCGCGGCGCATGGTCCTGCGCAAGTACTTCGACGGCGCCCACATCCAGGACACGGCGACCGGCGGCGGGGTCCTGATCGCCCAGTGGCAGGTCGAAGATGTCCTGCGCGAGCGGCTCGCCGGCCTCGGCGTACGGATCGAGTACGAGGCCCAGGTGGCCGGCATCGCCCAGGAAGCCGGCGGGGTCACCGTACGGCTGGCCGACGGCCGCAGCGCCCGGGCGGGGTACCTCGCCGGGTGCGACGGTGGCCACAGCTCGACCCGGCGCCTGCTCGGGATCCCCTTCGAAGGCCACACCGAGGAGGCGCCGACGATGGTGATCGGGGACGTGAGGGCCCCGGGCCTGAGCCGGGAGTACTGGCACCAGTGGTTCACCTCGGACGGCGGCGGGATGATGCTCTGCCCCATGCCCGAGACGGACACCTTCCAGCTCCAGGCCTCGCCCGAGCTCGACGGGGACGGCCGGCCGCTGGCGCCCTCCCTGGAGGGCCTCCAGCGGCTCTTCGACCGGCACGCTCGGATGGAGGGCATACGGCTGGCGGATCCCACCTGGATGTCGACCTGGCGGGTCAATGTCCGCATGGCCGCCCGGATGCGCGAGGGCCGGGTCTTCCTTGCCGGAGACGCGGCCCATGTCCATCCGATAGCCGGCGGGCTGGGCATGAACACCGGCATCCAGGACGCCGCGGCCCTCGGCCGGACCCTGGCCGGGGCCCTGACCGGGCAGGGCGGGGAGGACGTGCTCGACGGGTACGAGGCCGAGCGGCTGCCGGCCGCCGCCGAGGTGCTGGCCGACACCACCGAGCGGCACCGGCGGGTCCTGGAAGCCGTGCGCGAGCCCGGCCGGGGGACGGAGGCCGGTCTGGACTGACCCGCCCCCCGAGCCCCCGGCCCGGCGCCGGCCCCGGCGCGGACGGGAGGGCGCCGGGGGCGGCCGGGACGCGGCCGGGGGCGGACGGGGTCAGGGGGTGGGCACGGCGTCCGAGAGGGAGAGGGCGTGGATCCGGTCCGGGGAGCCGGGGCGGGCGTAGTACCAGCCCTGGGCGGTGTCGCAGCCGAGGGCGCGCAGCTGGGCCGCCTGGGCGCCGGTCTCCACCCCCTCGACCGTCACCGCGAGTTCGAGACTGTGGGCCAGGGCGACGATGCCCTCCACGATCTTGACGTCGACGGGGTCGGCGGGCTGCTGCTGCATCCCCTGGGTGAAGGAGCGGTCCAGCTTCAGGACGCTGACCGGCAGACGGCGCAGGTTGGCCAGGTTCGAGTAGCCGGTGCCGAAGTCGTCGAGGGCGATGTCCACGCCCAGGGCGGCGAGCCGGCGCAGTGGCTCGAGGAGTTCGTCGTCGGCCCCGATCAGCGCCGACTCGGTGACCTCCAGGCACAGGGCGCCCGGGGCCAGCCCGGAGGCCTCCAGCACGCGCACGGTGTCGGCGACCAGGCCGGGGTGGTGGAGCTGGGTGGGCGAGAGGTTGACGTTGACGCGCAGGGTGGCCCCGCCGTGCTGGAGCTGCCAGTTGCGGGCCTGGCGGACGGACTCCTCCAGGACCCAGCGGCCGAGCGGCACGATCAGCCCGGTCCGCTCGGCGAGCGGGATGAAGCGGTCCGGGCCGAGCACGCCGTACTGCGGGTGCGACCAGCGCACCAGCGCCTCCGCGCCGCGCACGCTGCCGTCGTGCATGTGCACCAGGGGCTGGTACTCGATGAAGAACTCGCCGCGCTCCAGCGCCGCCGGCAGGGCGTTGGTCAGGCCGTGCCGGGTGATGGCGCGGGCGTCGGCCTCCGCGTCGGCGAACTCGAAGCGGTTGCCGCCGGCCGCCTTGGCCCGGTACATGGTGATGTCGGCGCTGCGCAGCACCTCCGCCGGAGTGCGCTCGCCCGCCCGGCCCTCGACGATGCCGATGCTGCCGCGCACCGACAGCTCCCGTCCCTCCAGCCGGATGGGGGTGGACAGCGCCGACAGGATGCGCACCGCCAGGTCGGTCACCTTCTCCTCGTTGTCGGCGGCGGGCCCGGTCGTCAGGGCCACGAACTCGTCGCCGCCCAGGCGCGCGACGACCTCGCCCGGTCCGGTGGCGCAGCTCTGCAGCCGGTCGGCGACCTCCACCAGCAGCCGGTCCCCCGCCGAGTGGCCGAGGCTGTCGTTGACCGTCTTGAACCCGTCGAGGTCGAGGTAGCACAGGCCGAAGCGGCTGCCGGGGGTGGCGTTCAGGGCCTTCTCCAGCCGCTCGAAGAACAGCGTCCGGTTGGGCAGCCCGGTCAGGGCGTCGTGGGTGGCCTCGTAGCGCAGCCGGAGGTTGAGCAGCCGGCGTTCGGTGGTGTCCTCCATCAGGGCCAGCTGGTACTGCGGGACCCCGTCGGCGTCGCGCAGCAGGGACACCGTCAGGTTGGTCCACAGCACGGTCCCGTCGTGCCGGTAGTAGGGCTTCTCCACCCGGTAGTGCTCGCGCTCCCCGCGCACGAGCTCCCCGTACATCCGCCAGACGTGCGGGGTGTCGTCGGGGTGGCCCCACTCGCTGACGTTGCGGCTGCGGACGTGCCCTTCCAGGCCGCCGAACATCTTGAGGAGGGTGTCGTTGACCTCGAGGACGTTGCCGTCCAGATCGGCGATGCCGATCCCCACGGCCGCCCCCTCGAAGACCGCCCGGAAGCGCTCCTCGCTGGCGTGCAGGGCCTGCTGGGCGTCGGTGCGGGCCGTCAGCGCGGAGCGGGCGATGGCCTCCTGCTCGCGCAGGGTCCGCTCGCGCAGCGCGCGGGCGAACCCGGCGGCGATGCCGTGCTGGAGGCGGGCGCAGCGCGACCGGTACTCCTCGGTGCCCTCGGCCCCGGCGCCGTCCGGGCCGCAGTACAGCACCAGGTAGGACTCGACCACCCCGAGCGTCCCGGCGAGCGCCTCGGGGTCGGTGCAGTGCACGGCGACGAGTTCGGCGCCCACGCGCTGGGCGACGCCCGCGTCGAAGGGCCGGGCGTGCAGGGCCTCGGTCAGGGTCCGGGCGAGGGGGACGAGGTGCTGTTCGAACTCGGGGCGGGTCAGGGAGGTCGCCGTGACGGGGAAGATGGCCCGCCCCCAGATGGTCGCGAAGCGGGCGATGCGGTCCTCGAGCCCGCTCCGCAGCTCGCGCAGCGGCGCCCGGCCCTGGTGCGGGCCGGGCGGCGGGGTGGGGTCCGCCGGGGCCGGCGGGGGCGTCGGCTCCCCGGCGGCCTCCGGGCGGGCGGGGCCGGCGGGCGGGGGCGTCGGAGCGGGGAGTCTCACGGCTTGCGTCCCACGCCGCCGAAGCCCGAGAAGGCGTACGGATCCTCCGGTGCCTCGCCGTCGGCGAGGGGTCCGGTGCCTTCGGGGTGCCAGTCGGGCATGGACACGAGGCCCGGCTCCAGCAGCTCGAACCCGTCGAAGAAGCCGGTGATCTCCTCGTGGCGGCGCATGACCAGCGGGTTGCGGATGTCCCGGTAGACGCCGACGGCCCCGCCCGCGGCCTCCTCGGTGAGCGGGATGCCCTCGTAGGAGGCGTGGGTGAGGATCAGCAGGCTGCCCGGGGCCAGCGCGTCGCGCAGCTCGGCGACGGCGGCGTACGGCCGGTCCGTGTCCTCCAGGAAGTGCAGTACGGCGACAAGCAGCAGCGCGACGGGCCGGTCCAGGTCCAGGAGCCGGCCGACCTCGGGGGAGCCCAGGATGTCCTGCGGCTTGCGCAGGTCGGCGGAGACGACGCCGGTGCGGTCGTCGCCGGCGAGGACGGCGTGGCTGTGGGCGACGGCCACCGGGTCGTGGTCCACGTAGACCACGCGGGCCTCGGGGCTGGCGGCGCGGGCGACCTCGTGGACGTTGCCGAAGGTCGGGATGCCGGAGCCGATGTCGAGGAACTGGGTGACGCCCCCGGCCACGGCGTGGCGGACCGCGCGGCGCATGAACGCCCGGTTGGCCTGCATGATCTTGGGCAGACCCGGCATGAATTCCATGGCGCGGCGGGCGGCCTGGCGGTCGACCTCGAAATTGTGGGAGCCGCCCAGGTAGTAATCGTAGATACGGGACACACTGGGCACCGATATGTCGATGCCTGGCGGGGCCCAGGCGGGGCGTTCCATCGGGGTCTCCAAGCGTCGTCGTGCCGCGGTCGTGCGGGGGTCCGTCCGGGAGGTGGGACGGGGGTCGGACTGCTGTCCGAGCCGAATGTACTGATCATTTCCCAACAGGGCGAGCTAAAGCGGAAATTGGCGGTCCGTTCTTGGTCACACACCAAAGGCACGTGCGGACCCCGACATCGATGGCGAAGAAACCGACAAATACCTTTTGGGATTTGGCCATCCAACGATCAGAAGCGCTCCAAATCTGGCTCAAACCTCTACGCTCCACACTCCACCCGTTCAGGCGAACCGACGCCGCGCCCCGCGTGCGCGGGCGCGCGCGGGCCCATGCTCCCCGGGTGAACAGAGCCTGTGCCAGGCGCCTGCTGGCGGTCCCGGTCCTGCTGTGGGCGGCGTTGTCCACCACACCGGCCATGGCCGATAGCTGTGCCTACGCGACGATCGGCACCTCGGGCGACGGGGCCTCCATCGAGCTGTCCGCGTTCGCCGGCAGCGGCGGGAGCGGAGTCGGCCGAGGTGGCGGACATCACGACGGCCGCGGCCACGGGCACGGTCGTGGCCACGGCCACGGCCACCACTGCCCGCCGCCGCCTCCCCCGCCGTGCCCGCCCAAGCCCACCCCCAAGCCACCACCGCCACCACCGCCCTCTCCCCCGCCGAAGCCGCCACCCCCCAAGCCCACCCCGCCGCCACCGCCGCCGAAGCCGGCCCCCGCGCCGCCCGCACCGGCCCCCAAGCCGGTGCCGGTGCCCAAGCCGGTACCGGTACCGGCACCGAAGCCCGCGCCCCGGGTGTACGAGGCACCCGCCCCGCCACCGCCCGCGCCCGAGCCACCGCCCGCACCGGCGGCGACCCCGCCGCCCAGGCCCGTGGCCCGTCCCGCGTACCACGCCCCCGCCCGCAAACCGGTGGAGCGCCACGTCTCACCGGTCACCTTCACCCTCATGACCGCCGCCCCGGCCGTGCTCGCGATCGTCGCACTGCGCCCGCGCTAGGGGGTGTCCCCCTGAACCGCACCCACCGCTCATCGATTTTGGAGTCATCTTGTCGGAATGGCTCGTCCTGTCCCTCGCGATGGCCGCGGCCTGTGCCGTGGTGCTGTCCATCGCCTTCTTCAACCACCGCAGGATCGGCGAGGACGACGATCCGAACGAGACCCCGGACGTCATCGAGTACATGACGATGATGATCGGGGTGATCTACGCGATCGTGCTGGGCCTGGCGATCGCGGGCGTCTGGGAGGGCCGCGGGGCCGCCCAGGAGTACGTACGCCAGGAGGCCCAGGCCCTGCACGAGATCAGCGTCCGCTCCGAGGTCTACCCGGCCGACGTGCGCAAGAGGATCCGCTCCGACGTCGACGCGTACGTGACCTACGTGGTCGACACGGAATGGGAGCAGATGGCCCAGGACGGCGACCTCACCGAACGCAGCGGGGAGCTGCTCGAGAAGATCCGCCGGGACGTCACCGACTACGAGCCGCAGACCGACCACGAGGGGCAGGCCTACCAGCCGCTGGTCGACCAGGTCGCGCTGGTGGACGACGCCCGCAACTCACGCGGCCAGAGCGCCGGGGCCACCATGCCCGGGGTGGTGTGGTTCGGGCTGATCGCCGGGGCCCTGGTGACGGTGGGCCTGATCTTCACCCTGCAGATCCGCCGCTCCTTCCGCGAGATGCTGCTGGCCGGCCTCTTCAGCGCGCTGATCGCCTTCCTGCTCTTCCTGATCTGGGACTTCGACGCCCCCTTCGGCCGGGGCATCGCCGCCACCGCCGAGCCCTTCCTCGCCCAGTTCCCGCACCTGGGGCTGAAGAGCTGAACGCGCGCCCGCTCCCGGGAAACCGGGGGCGGGCCTCCCGTCGCCGGTTCGGCCTACGGGCATGCCCCATTCGCCCGTTCCTGATCGCGGGTCACCCGACCGGCACCTAGCGTGGCGGACATCGAGGTGCACGACCCCCCACGTGCGGAGACGCTGCGCGACTGCCCCTCGGGGATCCGGAGGACCGACCATGGGTGCGATACGCAGCTCCGCCATCGCCCTGCTGAGCACCGGCGCCGCCGGCGCCGTTCTCGCGTTCGGCGTGTTCGCCGCGCCCTCCGCCCCGGCGGCCGAGCCGGCGCAAGTCACCTCCTTCGGCTTCGCCGTCACCCCCTCCACGGTCGCCCCCGGCGGCCAGGTGACGCTCTCCGTCACCAACTGCGACGCCGCCTACGCCACCGCCTCCTCCGGGGTCTTCGACACCGTGAGCATCGCGCGCGGACAGACCGTCCGGGTCACCGTGGACCGTGACGCCCGGCGCGGAGCCCTGTATTCCGTCACCTTCACCTGCAACGGGGAGAACGGCTCCGCCGACCTCACCATCGCCGGCGGTACGACGAGCCCCAGCACCAGCTCCACCACCGGCATCCGGCCCAGCCCCTCCACGGGCACCACGGCCGGCATCCAGCCGCGCGCCACCCCCACCACGCGCACCACCCCGGCCACCCGCACCACTCCCACCACCCGCAGCTCCGCCGGAGCCACCCTCGGCGTGCGGGGCGGGCTCGGCGGCAGCGTGGCCGGGATGGACCCCCTGGAACTCGGTGCGGGCGCCGCGCTCTTCCTCGCCGCCGCGGGCGGTACGGCGTACGCCCTGCGCCGGCGCCGCCAGGCCCGCGGCCACTGACCCCGCGCCGTCGCCGACCGCCGGCCACCACCGGTCGCCCCGGGTCCTGGGCGGGACCCGGGGCGGACGGCGGCGGGGGCCGGGCGGCGTCAGCCCCGGGAGCCCGCCGGACGGCGGCGGCGCATCACGTGCGCGCCCGCGCCGAGTGCCGCGACGCCCACCAGACCCGCGCCGATGGCCGTCTCGGCGGTGGACGGGCCGAAGGAACCGCCGATACCGCCCTGTGCTCCGTTGCCGGGCAGGATCGTGAACCGGTGGGTGGCCACCAGGCTGTTGTCGTGGCACTTGACCGACAGCGTGTGGTGGCCGGGCGAGGCGTGGTTGAAGATCCGGACGGTCGCGAAGCCGATGGAGCCGGCCGACAGGTTCGTCTGCGGAAAGTTGCCGTTCGACCAGACCGTGCCGCCGTGGCCGCAGCCCGCGGCGCTGACCTGCATCGAGGCACCCTGGTGCACGGAGTACGGGTTGACCGTGACGTTGCTGGGGCCGTTGCCGCCGCCCTGCGGCGAGTTCGCGGCGGCGAACGAGGCACTGAGCCCGATCGCGGCGCAGGCGGCCGCGGTCACGGTGAGAGCGCGCAGAACACGCATGGTGGAACCTCCAGCGGGAAGCGCCCCGGAGCGGTGGCCCGGGCAGATCGACGAGAACGCCTCCCATCACGAACCCTCGGCGCGGCTCGCAACCAGCGCATTTCCGCCTTTGGGCCGCCCGGTTGAGCGACACGCCGAAGCGCGGACTGATCATCTGACGGATCCGCAGGTCATGAGCCGTCAGGCATTTATGTGACGAATACCTGGATGGGCGCACCCCAACCGGGCGCACCACCCGTTCGCCCTTCCCCGATCGCCGTCCCGGCCGTGCACCCTTAACGTGCGTGAAGAAGGGCGTACCGGGGAGGGACATGAACGCGGGTCGGGACCCCCGCGTCGGGAAGGGAGAGCCATGACCGAGGACGAGTGCGAGCAGCCGCCGAGGAGACGCTCCCCCTGGGGAGTCCTCGCGCTGGTCATGCTCAGCGGCCTCGCCATGATGAGGAACGGGGCGAACGCCGAGGACGGGCCGCCGCAGCCCACCGCCGCGGCGGCCGTCGCCGTGCGCGCGGACCAGCTGCCGGCGCCGACGCCGCCGGCGGACCTGGAGGTGCTGGAGCACTCGTCGGTGCAGCGCGTCCGGATTCCGACGATCAACGTGGACGCGCCGGTGATGACGGTCGGGCTGGACGCGCAGGGGTGGATCGACGCCCCGCCACCGCAGGAGCGCAACCTGGCGGGCTGGTACCTCAACGGCATCTCGCCGGGCCAGCAGGGTTCGGCGGTGATCGTGGGGCACGTGGACAACGCGCAGGGCCCGGCGGTCTTCTACGGCCTGGGCTCGGTCAAGCCGGGCAGCCGGATCGAGGTGGAGCGCTACGACGGGCGGATCGCCGTCTTCGAGGTGTACGGAGTGGAGGTGTTCTCCAAGGAGGCCTTCCCCGGAGCCCGGGTGTACGGGGACACCGGGCACGCGGAGCTCCGGGTGATCACCTGTGGCGGCGCCTACTCGAAGGCCAAGGGGTACGACGGCAACGTGGTCGTCTTCGCCCGGATGGTGGCGACCCGCTGACGGAACGTTTCCCTCCAGGGCGCGACGGGCCCCGGCGGGCCGGGGGCCACCTCCCCGACCCGCCGGAGGGGGTACCGCGCCCTCAGCGGGTCGGCAGCGTCATCCGGTAGCCGCGTCCGAGCAGTTGGGGCAGGTACGCCTCGAGCGCCCGGACGCTCTGCGACCGGTCGCCGCCGGCGTCGTGGTTGAGCACGATCACCCCGGGGGCGGCGCCCCCCAGCACCCGGGAGATGATCGTGGCGGTCCCCGGCTCCTTCCAGTCGAGGGTGTCCACGGTCCAGGCGAGCGGCTCCATCCCCAGGTCGGCGCCGATCTCGAAGGCGGCCCGGTTCCACGCCCCGTACGGCGCCCGGAACCACTGCGGGGCCTGGCCCACGGCCTGCTGCACGACCTCGCTCGTGCGCCCGATCTCGGCCTCGAGGGCGGAGCGGCCGAGCGTGGGGATGAGCGGGTGCGTCCAGGTGTGGTTGCCGATGACGTGCCCCTCGGTGGTCATCCGGCGCAGCAGGTCGCGGTTCTCGGCTGCCATCTCCCCGCAGACGAAGAACATCGCGCGGACCCCGTACCGGGCGAGGGTGTCGAGGATGGCCGGGGTGTAGCGGGGGTCGGGGCCGTCGTCGAAGGTCAGCACCATGGAACTGCCCTCGGCGGCTTCGGCGGGCAGCTCCAGGATGGGCCGGCTGCGGACGGCGGGCTTGGCGACGGGGGGCCGGGCGGGTGCCTCGGCGGTCATCGGCCGCAGCCGGTAGGACTTGTCGGGCGGCCCTTCGGGGCGCAGCCCGGGGGCTCCGGCGGCGCCCGCCGGCCCGGGCGCCGGTCCGGGAGCGGCGCCGGGGGCGCCGGCGGGGGCGCCGGCGGTGGATCCGCCCTGGGGGCCGCCCTCGCCGGCGGTGACCAGGCCGGAGGCGGCGGCGATTCCGAGGAAGACGGCGGTACGCAGGAGCATGCGTCGCCCTACTGTCGGCTCGTCATTTTTCATTATTACTACGTATCAACGACATCGCCGCAGATGTCGAGAGGCGCGGACGCGCCCCGCCCCCGTCACCCCCTCGGACCAGCCACCCCGCTGATCAGCTCTGTCGCACCAGGGGGAACGGCAGCGTCTCGCGGATCGTCAGACCCGTGAGGAACATGACCAGCCGGTCGACGCCGATGCCCAGTCCTCCGGTGGGCGGCATGGCGTACTCCAGGGCGTCGAGGAAGTCGTTGTCGAGTTCCATCGCCTCGGGGTCGCCGCCCGCCGCCAGCAGCGACTGGGCGGTCAGCCGGCGGCGCTGCTCGACGGGGTCGGTCAGCTCCGAGTAGGCGGTGCCCAGTTCGGTGCCGAAGGCCACCAGGTCCCAGCGCTCGGCCAGCCTGGGGTCCTTGCGGTGCTGGCGGGTGAGCGGGGAGACGTCGGTCGGGAAGTCCTTGTAGAAGGTGGGGAGTTTCGTCCGCTCCTCCACCAGCCGCTCGTACATCTCCAGGACCACGTCGCCCCGGGTGTCCTTGGGCCCGTGCGGGACGCCCGCCCGGTCGCACAGCGCGCGCAGCACGTGCTCCTCGGTGTCGGCGTCGACCTCCTCGCCGAGCGCCTCGCCGATGGCCCCGTACATCGTCTTCACCGGCCAGGGCCCGGAGATGTCGTGGACGACGAGCTTCCCGTCCGGTCCCGCCTTGTGCGCGACGGGCGAGCCGAAGGCCGCCGTCGCCGCGCCCTGGATCAGCTCGCGGGTGAGGTCGAGCATCACGTCGTAGTCGGCGAAGGCCTGGTAGGCCTCCAGCATCGTGAACTCGGGGTTGTGCTTGTAGGAGACGCCCTCGTTGCGGAAGGTGCGGCCCATCTCGAAGACCTTCTCCATACCGCCGACGCACAGCCGCTTGAGGTACAGCTCGGGCGCGATGCGCAGGTACAGGTCGAGGTCGTAGGCATTGATGTGGGTGCGGAACGGCCGGGCGTTGGCGCCGCCGTGGATCTGCTGGAGCATCGGGGTCTCGACCTCCAGGTAGCCGCGGTCCAGCAGCCCCTGACGCAGTGCCTGGACGGCGTGGGAGCGGGCCCGTACGACGTCCCGCGCGTCGGGGCTGGCGACCAGGTCGAGGTAGCGGCGCCGGACCCGCGCCTCGGGGTCGGCCAGGCCCTTGCGCTTGTCGGGCAGCGGGCGCAGGCACTTGCCGGTGAGCTGCCAGGAGCCGACCACGACCGACGGCTCCCCGCTGCGGCTGGCGCCGGCCTCGCCGGTGGCGACCACGTGGTCGCCGAAGTCGACCTGGGAGGTGAAGGCGTCCAGTACGCCGGGCCCCGACTCCTCGCGGGTGAACATCAGCTGGCAGTCGCCGGTCCAGTCGCGCAGCACGGCGAAGACCACGCCCCCGAGGTCCCGTACGACCATCACCCGCCCGGCGAGGGTGACCCGCTCGCCGGTACGGCTGCCGGGCGCCCGGCCGGGGTGAGCGGCCTTGAGCTGGGCGACGGTGTGGGTGCGCTGCGGGATCCCGACCGGGTAGGGGTCGGTTCCGGCCGCCCGGATCCGCTCCAGCTTGGCGTGCCGCACCCGGACCTGCTCGGGCAGGCGTTCGGCCGGGGCCCGCTCCCCGTCCTGCCCCACGAGGTCCAGGCCGAGGGAGTCGATGGAGGGCAGCCCGGCGGTGTTGGCGGGGGCGGTGAGGCCCTTGGCATGGCCGTTGCCCCACAGTTTGCGCATGCTCGGTACGGAGACGAAGCCCTCGGCGATACCGGAGGCGAGGCTGACCCGGGCGAGCGAGCCGGCGTCCTGGTAGCAGAGGAAGCGCGGGTACCACTCGGGCCCGTACTTGACGTTGGAGCGGTACAGGGCCTCCAGCTGCCACCAGCGGGAGAAGAACAGCAGCAGCTTGCGCCACAGCTTCAGCACCGGGCCCGCGCCGATCCGGCCGCCCTCCTCGAAGGCCGAGCGGAACACGGCGAAGTTGAGGGAGATCCGGCGTACGCCGAGGCCGGGCGCGGCGGCGCACAGCTGCGCCACCATGAACTCCATGACCCCGTTGGGAGCGGAGCGGTCGCGGCGCATCAGGTCGAGGGAGATGCCGTCCCTGCCCCAGGGGACGAAGGACAGCAGGGCGATCAGCTCACCGCCTGCGTCGAAGGCCTCCACCAGCAGGCAGTCCCCGTCGGCGGGGTCGCCGAGCCGGTCCAGGGCCATGGAGAAGCCGCGTTCGGTCTCGGTGTCCCGCCAGTGGTCGGCCCGGTCGACGATGGTCCGCATCTCCTCCTCGGAGAGGGCCGAGTGGCGTCGGATCAGGGTGGTGGCGCCGGTGCGCCCGACCCGGTTGACGGCCTGCCGGGTGACCCGCATGTCGCGGCCGTCGAGGTCGAAGTGGGCCACGTGCAGGATGGCCTCGTCGCCGAGCTGGAGGGCGCTCAGGCCGGAGCGGGCGTACGCGGTCGCCCCGTCCTCGGAGGCGCCCATCACGGCCGGCTGCCAGCCGTGGCGGCGGGCCACCGCGAGCCAGGCGTCGATGGCGGGGGTCCAGGCGCCGGGATCGCCCACCGGGTCGCCGCTGGCCAGGCAGACCGCGGCCTCGACGCGGTAGGTGACGGCGGCCTTGCCGTTCGGGGCGAAGACGACGGCCTTGTCGCGCCGGGTGGCGAAGTAGCCGAGGGAGTCGCCCCGTCCGTAGGCGCCGAGCAGCGCGCGGATCCGGGGTTCCTCGTCCCCGTGCAGGGCGGCGGTCAGGCGCTGCGAGCGGAAGAGGGTGGCGGCCGCGTTCAGCAGGGCGAGGGCGCCGAAGAGGCCGAGCAGGAAGTAGAGCGGGTGGGCCGGGCGGCCGTCGAACTGCCGGGCGGAGAAGAGCCCGCCGAAGACCTGTTTGGCGGCCCAGTCCAGCCACTGCCCCTTGGGCAGGGTCCCCGGGAAGAGCGCGACGAGGGCCCAGCCGAGGAACACCGCCCCGAGCAGCCCCAGGCCGAGCACGAGCATGGCCCGCCAGACGGCGCCGGGCCGGGAGTCCGCGTAGAACTCCTTGCGGGCGGCGACCAGGATGCCGAGGGCCACCACGGCGAGGGCCATCGAGGGGCCGCCGACCCAGAAGTCCCCGTCGGCGATGATCAGCAGGTCGACGAGGATCAGCAGGGCCAGATAGGTGACGACGATCCACCAGGCGATCTTCTTGCGGGTGCCGAGGGCGGCGGCGAGGAGGAAGAGGAAGACGGCGTACGCGAGGTTCTCGCTGACCGGCACCACGAAGTCGTCGAGGAAGCGCACCACGGGCCGCAGGAGCCTGCGCAGCGTCGGGGAGAGCGCCAGCAGCGCGCACACCAGCCCCAGCGTTCCGAAGAACGCCCCGAAGGCGTCGGGAACCCGGTTCAGGAAGCGGTTGCGGGTCCCCCGGGTCTCCTCCAGCGTGGCACTCATGTTTGGCACTGTAGGGAGGGCCGCGCCGGTCCGCGCGCCGGAGCCGAGAATTCGAGGTGCCCGTGGACGGGCCCCCACGAGTGGCTACCGGGCCCGCTTCAGGCCGTCCTTGGCGGCGCCGCGGCTGAGGACGGCCTCCGTGATGGCCTCGTCGGCGCTCTCGTACGCCTCGTGGCCCGGGTCCTCGGCGAGGGCGGCGGGCAGGTTGACGACCCTGCCCGTGGACAGGTCCATCATCTGCGGGACGAACTCGGCGTTGGTCACCTGCCAGCGCTGTCCGGGCGCGGCGGGCGGGGCGAAGGTGAAACGGCCGATGGAGCCGTAGTTGCCCCGCATGTCGCGCGCGCCGGTGTGGTTGAACATCTCCCCCGCGACCTGGTCGCCCATGCCGTAGACGATCCAGCTCCCGTTGACCTTCTCGTAGGCCTGCGGGATGTGCGCGTGCGTGCCCAGGATCATGTCGATGTCCGGGCGTCCGCCGCTCTGCGAGGCGGTCAGCGCCCTGCCCAGCGAGAGCTGGGTCTCGTCCGGTTCGGTCTGCCATTCGGTGCCCCAGTGGATGCTGACCAGCACCACGTCCGCACCGGCCTTCCGGGCCGTGCGCGCATCCGCGACGATCTTGTCCTGCCGCATCAGGTTGACCGCCCACGGCTGCCCGTCGGGCATGGGGTAGCCGTTGGTGTCGTAGGTGTAGGCGAGGTGCGCGACCTTGGCGGAGCCCGCCGGGTAGAGGGTGGTGCGGGCCGCCTCGGCCGCCGTGCGCGCGGAGCCCGCGTGGCCGAGGCCGACCTTGTCGAACCGGTCGAGGGTGCGCTTCAGCCCCTCGGCCCCGTCGTCCAGCGTGTGGTTGGAGGCCGTGGAGCAGCCGTCGTACCCGGCGTCCTTGAGCGCGTCGGCGACGGTGGGCGGGGAGACGAAGGCGGGGTAGCCGCTGAAGGGCCCGTCGTCCTCTCCGTAGATGGTCTCCATGTGGCACAGGGCCAGGTCGGCCGCCGAGACCACCGGTTTGACGCCGGAGAACATGGGCCGGAAGTCGTGCCCCTCGCCGTCCGCGTCCGCCGCGGCCCGCTGGATGACCGAGGTGTGCGGCAGTACGTCGCCGCTCGCGACCAGGGTGAAGCCCTTCGGGGCGGGGGCCGTGGCGCCTCCCGGTCCGGCCGTGCCGGCGGGCGCCCCGGCGGCGCTGGAGCCGAGGCGGGCCGGCGCGGGGCCTCCGGCGGCGGAACAGCCGGCGGCCGCCGCCGGCAGCAGGAGGGCCGACAGCAGGGCGAGGGCCTGCCGGATGCGGTTGGTCATCTGTCCCAGCTCCCATTTGTAGGACTGTCAGATCAACCGAAATCCATAGGAGAAGGGGCCGCAAGTCAAGCACCGGCGCAGTCCGCCCGCCCCGCCCCACTCCGACGGCCCATGGCCGTTCGCCGCGCCGTTCGACCGTTCGTCGCCCGGCGCGGCCGCCCACCGGACGACCCGGGTGCTTGGGCGCAACGGCCCCGCCGGACAGTTCCCGGGCGGCTCCGTGCAGGTGAGGGTGAGGGTGTCGCCGACCCAGCCCCGGCATCCCCGCGGAAAGCGAAACCGGAAGGAGCCACTCGTGTCGCCCTCCCCCACCCTCCAGCGCACGGAACCCGAGGCGCTCGCCGAACTCCAGCGCGACCACGGGCGGGCCCTGTTCGGTTTCCTGCTCGGCCTCACCGCAGGGGACGCCCAACGCGCCGAGGACCTCGTCCAGGAGACCCTCGTACGGGTCTGGCAGCATCCGGAGGTGCTGGCGAGCGGGCACGAATCGATGCGGCCCTGGCTGTTCACGGTGGCGCGGCGGCTCGCGATCGACGCCCGCCGGGCCCGGCTCTCACGGCCGCAGGAGGTCGACTCCGACGGCCTGGAGCAGGCACCCGCCCCCGAGGACGCGGTGGCCGGCTCGGTCACCGCGATCGACGTCCGGCGGGCGGTGGGCAGCCTGGGGCCCGAGCACCGGGCCGTGCTGATGCAGGTCTACTTCCAGGACCGCTCGGTGGCCGAGGCGGCGGCGGAGCTCGGCATCCCCGCCGGAACGGTCAAGTCCCGTACGTACTACGCCCTGCGCGCCCTGCGCAAGGGGCTCCAGGGGTACGGGCTCGGCGCCTGAACCGGGGTCCGCGAGCTCGGGGCACGCTGTGGGGCCGGTGGAGAAACACTCAAGGAACGCCCTCCATGCGCACGATCCGGACACGGAGCACACCGATATCGGCATCAGTCCGTTCAAGTTGAGTAAACATCCCCCGTTCCGCGAGCCGCCGGGTGAAGGCTCGGGGATGACGGCGGCAGGCTCGACGCGCGGGAGAGGGTGGAACGGTGCAGCCCGAGAGTACGAACGGCACCAGTGACGGCGGACTGGCGGTGCCCATGGCGTGGCTCTACGCGGAGTACATCGCGGACGAGCTGCTGCGCACGGGCCGGCTGATCCCGGTGAGCACGCTGGAGTTCCGTGCCGGGCGCGACACGCTCGCGCTGACGATCTACCTCTCGGACGCGGCCGGCGAACTGTCCGGGATCCGGGTGGTCTCGCAGCTCGACGAATGGCTCTCGCTGACGGCGTACGGGCACCCCTGGCGCGACTGGGTCCACACCCGGTTCCTCGCGCTGGGCGAGGAGGCCCGCGAGCGCGGCCGCGGCGAGGATCCGGACCTCGAGCTGGCCCGGGCGGCCTGGCGCTGGCTGGACCACACGGAGCTGTTCGCCACCAACCTCGACCCCGGCCGGCACGGCCACGCCGACACCCCGCCGGGCCTGGACGAGAACGCCCGCGTGTGGACCCCGGCCTGGCAGCTCGGGCTGCCGCTGGGACACCTGGCGATGCACCTCTTCTAGGGCAGCGGCCTTCCTACTCCGGGCTCCGGGCTCCGGTCTCCGGTCTCCGCTCCGCGCTAGGCCGTCTCGGCCGGGTCCGTCACCAGGCCCGTGAAGTCGGCCTCGTTGCGCTCGGCCCGGGCCACGTACCAGCGGGCGATCAGCCACATCACCGGGTACGCCACCAGCCCGAGCGCGACCCAGACCAGCGGGCCCGCGGCCGCGCGGGGCACCAGGAAGCCCAGCGGCAGCAGCCCGAGCACGAGGGCGAGCACCGCCAGCGCGCCCAGCCCGGCACGCAGCTGGCTGCGCATCAGGGCCCGTACGTAGGTGGCGCCGAGGCTGGTCTGCTCGGAGATCTCCGAGCGGGCGGGGGTGTGCGCGGGAGGCCGGCGGCGGGTGCCGCGCGGGACTCCGGTGACGATCTCCCGCCGGGGCGGCGGCTGCTGCTCGGCCATGGTGCCGGAGTCTACGCAGCGCCCCGGCTACTTGAGGAGGCGGGAGAGCCTGCGGTCCGCGAGCGGTTTGCCCCCGGTCTGGCAGGTGGGGCAGTACTGGAGCGAGGAGTCCGCGAAGGACACCGAGCGGACGGTGTCCCCGCACACCGGGCACGGCTCACCCGCCCGGCCGTGGACCCGCAGCCCGCTCTTCTTCTCGGCCTTCAGCTCCCCGGCGGCGAGCCCGTGGGCCCGTTCGACGGCGGCGCGCAGGGTGTCCCGTACGGCCTGGTGCAGGTGGGTGACCTGCTCCTCGTCGAAGGAGGCCGCCAGTTTGAAGGGCGAGACCTTCCCCGCGTGCAGGATCTCGTCGCTGTACGCGTTCCCGATGCCGGCGATCACGCTCTGGTCGCGGAGCACCCCCTTGATCTGCCGCCGCTCGCCGGCCAGCAGCGCGGCGAAGGCCTCCCGGTCGAAGCCCTCGGCCAGCGGGTCGGGGCCGAGCCGGGCGATGCCCGGCACCTCCTGGGGGTCGCGCACGACGTACACGGCCAGGCGCTTCTGCGTGCCCGCCTCGGTGAGGTCGAAGCCGCCGCCGCCCGCCAGTACGAGGCGCAGCGCGAGCGGCCCCTTGCCGGGCCGGGGCGGCTGCGCGGGCAGGGTCTCCCGCCAGCGCAGCCAGCCGGCCCGGGCCAGGTGCGTGACGAGGTGGAGCTCGCCGATCCGCAGGGCCAGGAACTTCCCGTACCGGGCCACGGGGCCGGCCGGCCGCCCTTCGAGGGCGGTGAGGGGCGGGTCGTAGGTCTTGAGCACGCTGACCGCGAGCGGGAGGACGCCTTCGACCACCCGCCCGGCGAGGTGCTCGTCGAGGAACTCCCTCAGGGCCTCGACCTCCGGCAGCTCGGGCACCCTCCCAGCCTCCCGCCCCCTCGCGCCGAACGCGACCCGGCCGCGACCGGACGCGACGACCCGGACCCGGTCCGGACGCGATCCGGCCGCGATCCGGCCGCCGGGGACGCTAATCCATCACGAACTCGCACCACACGCACTTGCCGCCGCCCCGGGGCTCCACCCCCCAGACGTCCGCCAGCCGGTCCACCAGCATCAGGCCCCGCCCCGAGACCCCCGCCTCCCCCGCCTCGCGGCGGCGCGGGAGGGCGCTGGAGCGGTCCTCCACCTCCACCCGCAGCCGCCGCTGCGGGCCGGCCAGGACGCGCAGGGTCACGATCGCCGGGCCGTCCGTGTGCATCAGGGCGTTCACGATCAGCTCGTCCGCGACCAGTTCGATCTCGTCGGCCCGGCCGCGCGCGCCCCACGACCGCACCGCCGCGCCGGTCATGTGCCGGGCGGCGACGAGCGCCTCGGGGTCCCCGGGGGCCACGTGCTGCTGGAGCCGGCCGCCGCCCGGCCGGGTGTCCTCGTCCTGGCGGCGCAGCAGGAGCAGGGCCATGTCGTCGTCGCCGCCCCGGTCGTCGACCACCTCGCACAGCCGGTCGGCGAGCGGCTGGAGGCCGGCCGGGCCGCCGCGGACCAGGGCGGTCAGCAGGCGGATGCCGTCGTCCAGGTCCGCGCCGGGCTGTTCCACCAGCCCGTCGGTGCACAGCAGAAGCGTTTCCCCAGGGTCCAGCTCCACGGTCGTCACCGGGTACTCCAGGCTGCCGAACTCCGCCGACAGGCCCAGCGGCATCCCGCCCTCCACCGGAAGCCTGCGGCAGTCCCCGTCGCGGGTCCGCAGGAGCGGGTCGAGGTGGCCGGCGCGCACCAGCTGGAGCACCCCCGTGGAGAGGTCGGCCTCCACGTAGGTGCAGGTCGCGAAGCGGTCGGTGTCCAGTTCGTGCAGGAACACCGAGGCCCGGGCCATCACGGTGCCCGGTGAGTGCCCCTCGGCGGCGTACGCGCGCAGCACGATGCGCAGCTGGCCCATCACGGCCGCCGCGTGCGTGTCGTGGCCCTGGACGTCGCCGATGACGGCGCCGACGCGGCCGCCGGGCAGCGGGATGACGTCGTACCAGTCCCCGCCGATGTCCTGGCCCATCCGGGCGGACCGGTAGCGCACGGCGATCTGGGCGCCGGGGACGGCCGGGATCCGGCGGGGCAGCATGGCCTGCTGGAGGCCCTCGGCGAGGTCGTGCTCCTGCTCCAGCAGCATCGCCCGCTGGAGGCTCTGCGCGATGCTGCTGCCCAGGGCCACCAGCAGGTTCCGCTCGTCCTGGGTGAAGCCGTCCTTGTCCTGGTAGAGCAGGCCGATCGCGCCGATCGGGCGGGCCTGCGCGATCAGCGGCAGATAGGCGGCGGCCGATATCCGCATGTACGAGATCTTCGCCCAGAGCTCCGGGTACCCCTCGGCGAACTCCTCGGCGGAGTCGAGGAACCGGGGCTGGAGCGAGCGGACGACCTCGCTCATCGGGTACTGCTCGTCGACGCGCGTGTAGCGGGTGCCGGGGACGAAGCTGTCGGCGGGGCCTTCGGCCACCAGGTGGATCCGGCCGGCCTCGACCAGGCCCATCACCATGCCCATCGAGCCGAGGCGCTCCAGTCCGTGGGCGTCGCCGATGACGTCGATGACGTCGCGGACGGTCCGGGCGTGGGCGAGGGCGGCGGTGGTGCTCTCGACCACGGAGGTCTGGCGGCGGCGCTCTTCATCGAGCCCGAGGCGTTCGGCGGAGTGGCTCAGTTCCTCGGTCGCGTCGCGGACGATGCCGATGATCCGGTACGGGCGCCCGTCCGGGCCGCGCATGACGCGGCCCTGGGTGTGGGTCCAGCGCAGCCGCCCGTCGTGGCAGCGGATCCGGAAGTAGGCGCCGTAGCTGTCGACTCCGCTCTTGAGGGCGCTGGAGACGAGGGCGTCCAGCCGGACGGACTCGGCGGGCGGGACGCGCGGGGAGAGCGATCCCGGCCGGCCGTCGTACTCGTCCGGGGTCGTGTCGAAGACCTCGAGGGCCGCTGCGTCCATGTGCATGAGCCCGGTGACCAGGTCCCAGTCGAAACTGCCCATCCGGTTCAGTGACAGGGACCGGTCCGCGTGTGCGGGCCAGTCCTCCGGCAGCGATACGGTGCTCGGCACCGGTCCACCATGACACAGCGGCGGGTCAGGCGCTCTCCAGGTAGGGGGGCTGGTCCGCGGCCGGCTCCTGGTCCGGGAAGCCGTACGGGTCGGCGGGACCGTCCGGGTCCGCGGGCAGGGCCGGGTCGGCGGCCGGACCGTCGTCCGGGACCGGGACCGGGGGCACGCCCGGCTCGGACGGGACGGCGCCGCGTTGGTCCGGGGGGAGGTCGGCGGGGGCGTCGGACGACGGACCGGAGGGCAGGTCCGAGGGGGGCAGGCCGCCGCTCGGGGGGTCCTGCGGAAGGCCGGGCGCGCGCGGCACGGTACCGGCCTCGGAGGGGCAGGGGCTGGCCGACGGGGCGGCCTGCGGAGCGGCTGGCGGGGCGGCCTGCGGGGCGACGGGCGGGTTGGCCGGCGGGGCGACCGGCGGGTCGGCCTGCGACGGCGGCTCGGCGGGCCCTGCGGACGGCGGGCCGGAGGGCGGGCCGGAGGGCCCCGCGTACGGCGGACCAGCCTGCGGATCGGCGAACTCCGGGTACGGCGCACCGGCCAGGGGGTCGGCGGGCCCTTCGTACGGCGCACCGGCGAGCGGGCCGGCGGATTCCGGGTACGGCGGGCCGGCCGGGGGGCCCGCCGGGGGTCCGGACGGCGTGGCCGACGGGGGCGTCGGCGGGACGGTCCGGGCCAGGCTGTTGGGGTCCGCGGCGGTGCAGGGGTCGGACGACGGGTCGACGGTCGGGGTCGCGGGGCCGTTCGGGATGCCGTCGGCGGGGTCGTAGGGCGGGAGCAGCCTCGGGGTCTTGTCCTGGGCCCCGTCGTCGCCGGCCTTGCGCTCGATCCAGGTGTTGTCGGCGATGTTCACGATGACCAGCCTGTTGATCACCTGGGCGGTCGGCTCGATGACGATGACCTGGTTGGGCTGGTAGCCGTTCCACTGGTCGCCCTTGAGGACCGGGCTCCCCTTGGCGGAGCGCGGCGGGGCGAGGGGGTTCCCGCAGCCGCAGCGGACCCGGGGCATGCCGTGCTCGTCGACGAGGACGGCCGTCCCGGCCTGGAGCACGGCCTGGTAGCCGTCGGCCCGGCCCTCACGGAAGCCGTGGTTGGTGACCCGGGTGTCGGCACGCAGGACCACGGGGGTCAGGGCCCGCAGGAAGTCGGGGAGCTTCTCCTGTCCGACCCCGGTGGCCTGGGCGAAGGCCCGGGACTTGGCGTGGTCGGAGGTGAGGAAGGCGATCTGGCGTTCCACGTCGCAGCTGCCGAGCCGGCTGGTTCCGCCGTACAGACCGGGGGTGGCCGCGCCGACCGTACGGATGCCCCGGCCGCTCGGGTTGGGCAGCGGGGGCTGCACGGGGGCCGACTCGGCGGTGGCGGAGGAGGCGGTGAAGGGGTCGGGGCCGGAGGCGCCCACGGGCTGGAGGGTCAGCTCCTGGCTCTCGGGCGCCGGGCCCTTGGTCTGTTCGGGGCCGGCGCCCCCGCAGCCGGCGGCGAGCAGGCCGAGGAGGGCCACGAGGGCCGTGCGGACCGGTACGTGACGGCGCGGTGCCTGACGGCGCGGTGCCTGACGGCGCGGTGCCTGACGGGATGTCGGTGCGGGCACGTCGTTCAGGTCGTTCACGCTGCTCTCCCTTTTCGCCCCGGTTGCTCCCTCTTGTCTGCCGCATGTCCACCGGCGCCGCAACCGGAGCGCCTCCACACGGTCTTGAACATGTTCAAGAGACCCCGTAGGGTCGGGACCACGAGTTGAACACGTTCAAAGGAGCGGTCGTGACGGTACTCGTGAACCTGATCGTCACCCTGGGCATGTGCTGGGTCGTCCCCGTGGGCCTGCGCCTGATCGACCCCGCCGGCCTGCGGACCGCGGCCCGGCTGTGGCCCCTGGCCGCCGCCCCGGGAGCGCTGTGCCTGTGGCTCCCGCGCGGCCCCGCCGCCACCGGGCTCGCCGCGCTCTACGGTGCCGCCGCCCTGGCCCTGGCCTGCCGGGGAGTCGCCCGGCTGCCGCGCGGGCACCGGCCGGCCCCCGCCGAGGTGGCCGCGCTGACCGCGCTCGTCTCGCCCGCGGTGGCCGCCGGCGCCCTGGTCGCCGAACGCGCCGGACACCGGCTCTTCGGCTTCGACCTGGACATCCTGGCCCTGACCGTCCCGCACTTCCACTTCGCCGGGTTCACGGCCGCCCTGGTCGCCGGCCTGGTGTGCCGGTCGGCGGCGGCGGGACACCGGGCGCGCTGGGCCGCGTACAGCGTCCCGGCGGGGACCGCGCTCGTCCTGCTCGGCTACTTCGTCGACGACTGGGCCGAACTGCTGGGAGCAGTGGTGCTGACCGCCGGGATGTGGACGGTGGCGCTGGCGACCTGGCGGGACGTCCGGCCCGCTGCCCGCGACCGGCTCACGGGAGCGCTGCTCGCCGTCTCGGCCGCGGTACTGGTGGCCACCATGCTGCTCGCCCTGTGGTGGGCGGCGGGCGAGGCCACCGGGATCGTCCACCCCACCCTGACCTGGATGGCCGCGACCCACGGCCTCGGCAACGCGCTCGGCTTCGCGCTCTGCTCGCTGCTGGCCTGGCGCCGCCTGACCGCCGACCGCCCCGCCCTCCAGGCCGCCTCCCGCTGACCCACCCCCGAACGGAGACCCCGCCATGACCCGACTCCTCAGCACCGGCCGCAGCACCCTCAGCTACCCCGACCGCGGCGCGACCCTCCGGCAGCCGCTGCCCGCCGGCTACCACCACCTGCACCACCGCACCCGGATCGGGCGGGGCCGGGCGGCCTTCGAGGCGGCCGGCTCGGCCGTCACGGGCTTCCGGATGCACCGGGCGACCGGGGCGACCGTACGGGCGGACGGCCCGGCCGCCACCGGGGCCCGGGTGGAGATCGGCCTCGGCGCCGGCCCGCTGCGGATCACCGTGCCCTGCGAGGTGGTCTGGACCACGGATGCGCCCGACCGGGCCGGTTTCGCCTACGGAACCCTCACCGGGCACCCCGAGTGCGGGGAAGAGTCCTTCCTGGTGGAACTCGCCGCCGACGGCACCGTGTGGTTCGAGGTCACCGCCTTCAGCCGCCCCGCCGCCTGGTACACCCGCCTCGCGGGCCCCCTCGTCCCCCTCCTCCAGCGGGGCTACGCCCGGCTGCTGGGCCACCACCTGCGCAGACTGGCCGCCGCCGCCTGATACTGGAGGGGATGGACTGGTTCACGGCGCCCGGATACTGGCTGGGCCGGCTGGTCTTCCAGCGGGCCCTGGCCGGTGTCTACGTCTTCGCCTTCGTCGGTGCCGCCCTGCAGTTCCGGGCACTGATCGGGGCGCACGGCATGCTGCCCGTCCCGCGCTACCTGCGGTACGTGCCCTTCCGGCACGCCCCGAGCCTGTTCCACCTGCGCTACTCCGACCGGCTCTTCGCCTGCTGCGCCTGGGCCGGGGCGGCCCTCGCCGCCGCGCTCGCCGCGGGCGCGGGGGACCTGGTGCCGCTGGGCGCCGCCATGGGGATGTGGGCGGTGCTGTGGCTGCTGTACCTGTCCATCGTCAACGTGGGCCAGACCTGGTACTCCTTCGGCTGGGAGTCGCTGCTGCTGGAGGTCGGCTTCCTCGCCGTCTTCCTCGGCAACGCCCGCGCCGGGCCGCCCGTGCTGGTCCTGTGGCTGCTGCGGTGGGTGCTGTTCCGGGTGGAGTTCGGCGCCGGGCTGATCAAGATGCGCGGCGACGCCTGCTGGCGCAAGCTGACCTGCCTGTACTACCACCACGAGACGCAGCCGATGCCGGGGCCGCTGAGCTGGTTCTTCCACCATCTGCCGAAGCCCCTGCACCGGGCGGAGTGCGCGGCGAACCACTTCACGCAACTGGTGCTCCCGGTGCTGCTGTTCACCCCGCAGCCGGTGGCCTCGTACGCGGCCGGGGTGATCGTGGCCACCCAGCTGTGGCTGGTGCTGTCGGGGAACTTCGCCTGGCTGAACTGGCTGACGATCACGCTCGCGCTCTCCGCGGTGGACTTCACCGGGATCGCCGGTCCCCCGCCCGCCGCCGCCTCGCGCGGGGCGCCCGTCTGGTACGTGGTCCTGGTGTGCGCGCTGACCGTGCTGGTGCTGGCGCTGAGCCGGCACCCGGTGGCCAATCTGATCTCGCGGCGCCAGGTGATGAACCGCTCCTTCGACTCCCTCCACCTGGTCAACACCTACGGGGCCTTCGGCACCGTGGGCCGCATCCGCGACGAAGTGGTGGTCGAGGGCACCGCGGACCGCGTCCCCCACGAGGACGGCGACTGGCGCGAGTACGGCTTCAAGGGCAAGCCGGGCGAACTGCGCCGGATCCCGCGCCAGTTCGCCCCGTACCACCTCCGGCTCGACTGGCTGATGTGGTTCGCGGCGCTCTCCCCCGGCTATGCGCGGGACTGGTTCGGGCCGTTCGTGGAGCGGCTGCTGGCGGGCGACCGGGACACGCTGCGGCTGATCCGCCACAACCCCTTCCCGGACGCCCCGCCGCGTTTCGTGCGGGCCAGGCTGTACCGCTACCGGTTCACCACCTGGCGGGAGTTGCGCGAGACGGGCGCGTGGTGGCACCGCAGGCTGCTGCGCGAGTACCTGCCGCCGACCCGCCTCGCGGAAGCCGCCTCCTCAGAGCCCGAGTAGCGCCGCCTCCCGTTCCGCGGAGATGCCCTTGCGCGGCCGGTCGGGCCGCTGCGGGGCGACCCCGCCGATGGAGCGGAGCCAGGCCCAGGTGTCGGCGACGGTCTCCTCGATCGGCCGGCAAGTCAGCCCGGCCTCCAGTGCCTTGGTGACGTCGCCGCCGAACATGTGGTCGTGCATCTCGCCCTCCGGGAGCCAGATGGGCAGTTCGGTCCAGGGCTCGATCCCGGCCTCCTGGATCACCGCGGCGTCGGTCCAGCGCGGATCGAGCGCGGTGCCGGTGGCGGCGGCGCAGGCGTCCAGAAGGCTGCCCATCGTGGCGTGGCCGGTCGGGGAGACCAGGTTGAAGGCCCCACCGCGCTTGTCCTCGGACGCGTCCAGGGTCCAGCGCGCGAGGTCACGCACGTCGATGTACTGGAGCGGCAGTTCGCGGGGGCCGGGGGCGAGGAGCGGGCCGCCGCGGGCGACGCGGTCCAGCCACCAGGGCAGCCGGCCGACGTTCTCGTACGGGCCGATGATCAGTCCGGGGCGCACGAGCAGGGCACGCTCGCCGAAGGCGTCCAGGGCGGCGAGTTCACTGCCGCGCTTGTCCTCGGCGTAGGCGGTCGAGTCGGCGTCGGGCGAGCCCTCGACCAGCGGGCCGTCCTCGGCGAGGCCGGCCGGGGCGGGGTAGGCGTACACCGAGCGGCTGGAGATGTACACGTACCCCCCGGCCTGCTCTGCCAGCAGCCGGGCGCTGTCGCGCACGGCCGTGGGGGCGCCGCCCCAGGTGTCGACGACCAGGTCCCACTCCCCCTCGGCGAGGGCCGCCAGTCCGCCGGGGGCGGTACGGTCCCCGTGCAGCGCGGAGGTTCCGGGCGGGGGCGCGTGGTGGCCCCGGTGGAAGACGGTCACCTCCCAGCCGCGGTCCAAGGCGTCTTCGGTGATCGCGCGCCCGACGAATTCCGTCCCACCCAGCATCAGCAGTTTCATGGGCCCGACACTGCCGGGCGGAGCGCTGAGGCGGAAGGCGTGATCGCCCACAGCGATGACGCTGACGGCGTAGGCCTGACGGGAACTGCGGGCAGGCGCCTGCCGGTCGGGTGCCTGCTGGACGGGTGCCTGCTGGACGGGGCAGCCTGCGAATCGCGGCGGCAGCCGGGCGCTCTCGCGCCGCGCCCCCGTCGCCGTGGGCGCGGGGGCGTGGATCGGGCTCGTGAGCCGGGAGGCCGTGCTGTCAGTCGATGCCGGGCAGGATGTGCGGCTCCGCCAGGTCGTCCTCGTAGCCGGCCAGCCGGATGGGTGCGGAGCGGGCCCAGACCTCGAGGCTGCCGAGTTCGTCGGACCGCGTGCTCGCCCCCCGTCCCGTGAGCTCCAGAGTCGGGTCGGGCTTCTTCGTCTCAGTCACCGCGAACTCCCTTGTGTCGCGTAACCCGGCGGGCGGGACCGCGCGCCGGCTAGGGAAATTAAAAGGCTGTCCGGACGCGGTGGCGCCTTGGTGGAGCGGGGGCCCGGGTGGGGCTCCTTGCGCTTTAGGGTACACATATGAGCGGGGCCCCGCTCGATGGAACGGTAAAATCCGCGCTGGACCGATGGTTTTCGCCCCGAGTTCAGGAAGTCGTACGTCGGATTGTCCGCCGGGGCTGATCTGCTCGACGGCGGTGGCGCGCGAGCGCGGACGACGGAGGGAGCGGCGGTGGCGAGGTCAGGGTTGCCCGCGATCGGCAGTGTGGACGAGCTCATGGAGCTGCTGCACGCGCATCACGGCGGGCCCGGAGCGCCGGAGTACGGCCACGGGCTCCAGACGGCGGCGCTGCTGCGCCGCTCGCACCCCTACGACAAGGAACTCCAAGTGGCCGGACTCGTCCACGGCCTGGGCCCGCTGCTGTCGGCCGGGGGGCACGACGCGGCCGAGGCGGTCCGCCCGCTGCTGGGCGACCGGGTGGCCCGGCTGGTACGGCTGCACGCGCCGGCCGGCGGCGGGGACGCGGACGCGGAGGCCCTGCGCCAGGCGGCCCAGGCGGGCCGGGCGGCGGGCCTGGACGCCGGGGTGGTGGAGGACTGGCGTCCGGTACTGGAACTGGTCGCGGCCGGAGCCTACGGAATCTGACGCGGGATTCGCCCGTACGAGTGAGGGGCCGGCCGCCTCGGGGAGGCTGCCGGCCCCTCGTGGGAGGTCTACCAGTTGGCGGGGGCGTAGTCCTTCAGGAAGACCCCGAACAGGTCCTCGCCGGCCTCGCCCCGGACGATCGGGTCGTAGACGCGGGCTGCGCCGTCGACCAGGTCGAGGGGGGCGTGGAAGCCCTCCTCGGCCAGGCGCAGCTTGTCGAAGTGCGGGCGCTCGTCGGTGATCCAGCCGGTGTCGATCGAGGTCATCAGGATGCGGTCGGTCTGGAACATCTCCTGGCCGCTCGTCCGCGTCACCATGTTCATCGCGGCCTTGGCGGCATTGGTGTTCGGGTGCCCCGCGCCCTTGTAGCCGCGGCTGAAGACGCCTTCCATCGCCGAGACGTTGACGACGTACGCACGCCCGCTGGACGACTTCCGGGCGGCCTCGGCCATGGCCGGCCGGAGCGCGCTGATCAGGATGAAGGGCGACGTGTAGTTGCACAGCTGGGTCTCGAGCAGCTCCACCGGGGAGATCTGGTCGATGGTCTGCACCCAGGTGTTGCTCTCGACGACGTCCGGCAGCAGGCCGCCCGCGTCGATGGCGGTTCCGGCGAGGTGCCGCTCCAGGCTGGCGTTGCCCGCGACCAGGGCGAGGTCGGCGACCTTCTGCGCCTCCAGCCCGCTCACACCCACGGGCAGCGCCGCCAGGCCGTCGACCGCGCCGGAGTTGAAGGCGCCGATGACGTGGTGGGCGGGGAGCTCGCCGGCCGGCAGCGGGGCGCTCTCCCCCTCGACCAGCGCGGCGTACGCGGTGGGCAGGCGGCGCACGGTCTGCGTGGCGTTGTTGATCAGGATGTCCAGCGGGCCGGCGTCGGCCACCTGGTCGGCGAGCGCCACGGCCTGGGCCGGGTCGCGCAGGTCGATGCCGACGACCTCCAGGCGGTGCATCCAGTCCGCCGAGTCGTCCATCGCCTTGAAGCGGCGGATGGCGTCCTTGGGGAAGCGCGTGGTGATCGTGGTGTGGGCACCGTCACGCAGCAGCCGCAGCGCGATGTACATGCCGATCTTGGCCCGGCCGCCGGTGAGCAGCGCGCGCTTGCCGGTGAGGTCGGCGCGGGCCTCGCGCTTGGTCCGGTTCTCGGCGGCGCACTCCGGGCAGAGCTGGTGGTAGAAGTAGTCGACCTCGACGTACCGCGTCTTGCAGACGTAGCAGGAGCGCGGGCGCTGGAGTATCCCGGCGACCCGGCCGGCCTCCGTGACCGAGGAGGGCAGGATGCCCTCGGTCTCGTCGTCGATGCGCTCGGCGGAGCCGGTCGCGGTGGCCTCGGTGACGGCCTTGTCGTTGGCCGTCTTGGCGGCGCGGCGCTCCTGGCGGCGGCGCTGCTTGACCGTCCGGTAGACGCCGGCGGTGGCGCGGCGCACGGCGATGGCGTCCGGGTGGTCGACGTCGATCTTGTCGAGCTCGTCGAGCACCGCGAGGCAGACGGCGAGGCGCTCGGGGTCGATGCCCGGCCCGTATGCGTGGTTGTCTTCGGTCACCGTCATGGCCGCTGCCGTTCCTTGTTCGCTCGTCCGCATCCGCCTGCTGCGGAAGTCCCCAAAACGGAAACTGTACGGATCCGACACGCCCGGAACCAAACCCGTTCCCCGGCGCCTCACGCACCGCGAGGCGACTGTCACGGTATGGAGGGGATCAAGCCCCTTCGTCCCCGGCGGGCGGCTTGCGCGTACTCCCGCTGGTGTATGCCAGGAGGATGACTCGCCCGCAGATCAAGAAGCCTCCGGGCGGATGAAGAGCGCGCCGGGGTGGGGCATGGTGGATCTTATGAGCGCCCTGGCCCTGTCGGTTCTCCTCTGCCTGGTCTCCGCCGTCGCCTACGCGGGCGGCGCGATCGTCCAGGAACGCGTCGCGGCGAGTACGCCGGACCGCGCCTACGCCCCGCTGCGCCGGGCCGGCTGGTGGGTGGCGGTCGCGCTGAACGGCCTCGGCGCGCTGCTGCACGTGGTGGCGCTGGCCTACGGGCCGCTGAGCCTGGTCCAGCCGCTCGGGGCGCTGACCATCGTCTTCGCGCTCCCGATGACGGCCGTCTTCGTACGCCGCCGGGCGGGTGCGGCGGCCTGGCGCGGGGCGCTGCTGGCCACGGCGGGTCTGGCCGGGCTGCTGGCCCTGACGGGCGGGGACGGCCGCGGGGACCAGGCCCTGGCGGGCGGCGAGCGGAGTCTGCTCCTGACGGTGACGGCGGCCGCGGCGGCGGTGCTGTTCCTGGCGGCCCGGCGGGTGCGCCGGGCGGTGCTGCGCAGTGTGCTGCTGGCCGCGGCGGCCGGTACCGCCTTCGGGATGGCCTCGGTGTTCACCAAGTCGGTGGCCGAGGGCTTCGCCCCGGGTGCGCTGGGCGGCCAGTGGCCGGACCTGGCGGCGATCGCCGTACTGGCGGCCGGCGGGCTGCTGCTGTCCCAGGCGGCCTACCGGGGAGCCGGGCTGACCGCGCCGCTGGCCACGGTGACCGTGGTCAATCCGGTGGTCGCGGCGGCGGTCGGGATCTCGATGTTCGACGAGGGCTTCCGGTACGGGACCGCCGGGGCGGTGGCGGCGCTGGCGAGCGGCGCGCTGGCGGCGGCCGGCCTGGTCCTGCTCACGGCCGTGCCGCCGCACGTGCGGGGGTCAGATCCCGACGCCCTTGCCGCGGAGGTACTTCAGCGGGTCGATGTCGGAGCCGTAGCCGGGTCCGCTGCGCATCTCGAAGTGCAGGTGCGGGCCGCTGGAGTTGCCGGTCGAGCCGGAGCGGCCGATCCGCTGGCCGCCGGAGACCTGCTGGCCGGCCTTGACGCCGAGCGCGGAGAGGTGGGCGTACTGGGAGTAGCGGCCGTCGGTGTGCTTGATGACGACCTGGTAGCCGTACGCTCCGGCCCAGCCGGCCGACTCGACCGTGCCGGCACCCACGGCCTTGACGCTGGTGCCGGTCGGCACCGGGAAGTCGACGCCCGTGTGGTAGCCGCTGGACCAGGAGGACCCCGCGACGCGGTAGGCGGTGCCGATGCCGGAGTCGACGGGGGCGCTGAACCCGCCCGAGGCGGGCTTCTGCTCCGCTGAGGCGGGCTTGCCGGCGGGCTTGGCGACCGGCTCGGGCTTGGGCGTCTCGGCGGGCTTGGGCTTCGGCGTCTCGGCCGGCTTCGACTGCTCGGGCTTCGGCTTCGGCTGCTCGGGCTTGGCCTGCTCCGGTTTGGCCTGCTCGGGCTTCTTCTGCTCCGGCTGCGGAGCGGCCGGTTCCACGGGCTTGACCGGCTCCGCGGTGCGCGGCGGCTTCTCGGGGTTCTGGGCGGGCGGGGCGGTGGTGACCCTGAGGGTGAGCCGCTGGCCCGGGAAGATCATGTTGGGGTTGCCGCCGACCGTGGACCGGTTGGTCTCGTACAGTGCCTGCCAGCCGCCCTCGAGGTGCTGCTCGGCGGCGATCGTCGACAGGGAGTCCCCGGGCGCGACCACGTACGGGTTCGGCAGGACGGAGGTCCCGGTCGGGCGGGGCATGGTGACGGGGGCCGGGGTGGTGGCCTTGGTCGGCTGGATCCGGTCCTTGGGGGCCTGCGGCGCGGGCTTCGCCGCGGGCTTGGCAGACGGTTCGGGCGCCGGCTTCGTGGAGGGCCGGGTGTCGACGGCGGGCGCCGGACCGCTGCGGCTGAGCCCGGCCTGGGGGCCGCACGCGGGCCACGCCCTGGGCCCCTGCCCCTTGAGCACCTTCTCGGCGACGGCGATCTGCTGGGCCTTGGTGGCGAGGTCGGCGCGGGCGGCGAAGGCGGTGCCGCCGAATTCGCGCCAGGTGCTCTGGCTGAACTGGAGGCCGCCGTAGTAGCCGTTCCCGGTGTTGATCTGCCAGTTGTTGGTCGACTCGCAGGCGGCGACCTTGTTCCAGGTGTCCACGGAGGCGGCCTGTGCGTCCCCGGCGCCGATCAGGGGGAGGGCTAATCCCGCGCCACCCGCGGTGACGACGAGCGAGGCCCGGTTGATGCTGCTCGGCTGGTACCGGCGGTGCCGGCCCCGTACACCCATGGGAGCCCCCCCTTGAAGACATCAGGAACCGCACAACCTAACGGCGCTCCGATGACCTGACAAGGGTGACAACCAGCCGCCCTGCGGCTGGAGTTGACGGTTTCGGCTCAGCTCAGCGGCCCGGGCTGCGGGATCGGCGCGGGCACCGGGGGCGTGGGCACCGGGTCCGGCTCGGGGAAGGGCTGCGGCACCGGCGGCCCCGGGCGCGGCACGGGCTCGGGGTCCGGCAGCGGCGGGTACGGGTCCGGGACCGGCGCCGGATCGGGGACCGGCGGCTGCGTCTGCTCTACGTTTCGCACCATGAGTCCCACCTTCCCCCGATCTCAGCCGGTATGCCCCTCGGCGAGGGCGGCGGCCAGGCCGGGGGCGGGGCTGGAGAGCACGGGCAGGCGGGTGCGGACGAGGCCGGCGGCCGCGGCCATCGAGGCCTGGGCCAGGACGATGACGTCCGCGTCCGTGACGGCGTCCGCCGCCCCGGCCACCGCCGCGAGGTACCCGGCGGCGTCACCCGCCTCGAAGCGGTCCCAGGCGCCGGGCACCAGGTGCGTACGGACGGACAGGGGCCGCCCGCCGGCCTCCTCGGCCAGCAGGGCCCCGGTCGGGGCGAAGGTCGACTCCACGGTGGCCAGCAGGGCGATCCGCGGGCCCGTACGTACGGCCTCGGCCGCCATCGGCCGGTCCACCCGCAGCACCGGGAACCCGAGGGCCGGGGCGAGGGACTCCGCGACCGCCCCGATGGTCGAGCAGGTGACCAGCACCGGGCCGCCGGATTCCCGGAGCAGCCCGAGCAGCTCGGGGACCACGGACTCCGGGCCGCGGGCCCGGGCCCGGTCCAGCAGGTCCGGGACCACCAGGTGGCGCAGTACGGCCTCCGGGTGGTCCCGCTCGCGCAGTGCGTCGAAGACCGGGACGTGCACCGGGGAGGTGTGCAGCAGCGTCAGCCCGCTCACCAGAGGTCGGCGTCCCGGTCCAGTTGCGCCCTGGCCGCCTCGGCGACCGCGGCCGGGGGCTCGGGCGCCCGGTCGGGGTGGCGGGCGGCCCAGCTCGCGGCGTAGGGGCAGAGCGGGACGACCGGTACCCCCTCCGCGGCGGCGATCCCGTAGAACCCCTTCACCAGGTCCCCGGCGATCCCGCGGCCCTCGTGGCCCGGCTCGACCACGGTGTGCACCGCCACCAGGGCGTGGGGCTCGGCGGCGAGCACGAAGTAGGCGATGAAGCCGACCACCCTGCTGTCCTCGACGGCCAGCAGCCGCCCCGCTTTGCGCTCGTCCACCAGCTCGATCGCCATGATCCCCGACTCCCCTCAGACAGCCACCGAGTGGGGGCTGCGCTCCTGGTCCGTTCCCGGCACCGGGGCGGACGGGTCCGCGCCCAGCTCGATGATCCTGTTGTCGCCGTCCACGTGCACGACGCGCGGCTTGAGCGCCCGCGCCTCCGCGTCCTCGACCTGCGCGTAGCTGATCAGGATGACGAGGTCCCCGGGGTGCACGAGATGCGCGGCGGCCCCGTTGATCCCGATGACCCCGGAGCCCCGCTCCCCCTCGATGACGTACGTCTCGAGCCGCGCACCATTGGTGATGTCCACGATGTGGACGAGCTCCCCGGGCAGCAGATCGGCGGCGTCGAGCAGGTCGGCGTCGATGGTCACAGAGCCGACGTAGTGCAGGTCGGCCTGGGTCACCGTGGCCCGGTGGATCTTGGACTTGAACATGGTGCGCAGCATTTTGGACTCCTGGAAGACGGCTCCCTGCCAGCTTTCTGCAGGTCAAGGGCGTTCTTCACTGTACATCGGCACGCGTCAGATCGGAGATTATTAGGAACATCGCCCCCCTCTGACGAGAAGACTTCGCGTGGACCTCGTGGAAGGTGATGCTGAGGGACTCCGGGGTGTCGAAGGTCCGGGTACGGACTGTGCCGGGGGCGAAGAGTGCGGCGGGCCGGGCGGCGTCGGTGAGGTTGTTGCAGCGCACGAAGTCTGCTCAGCGGGCTTGGGGTTCGGGTTCCGGGGCGAGAGGGCCGGGCTGGGGTGCACGGATGGCTGGCGCGGTTTCCGGGAGGCGGCGCAGGACGGGCAGGACGGCCAGGGCAGTGGCGGCGACCAGGGCGCCGGGGATCAGGGCCCAGCCGGTGGAGTCGACCAGGGCCTGGGAGGCGTACGGGGTGAGTCCGCCGAAGAGGGCGGTGGCTGCGGTGGCGCCGAGCGCGAGGCCGCTGAGGCGCTGGGCGACGGGGAACTGTTCGGCGATCGCGGAGGCCGCGACCGCACTGATGCCGCCTGCCACGCAGGCCAGGACGATCGCGCCGGTCAGTGCGGCGGCGAAGCTGCCCTGGGTCATCAGGCCGAACATGGCCGGCGGCAGGATCACCGCCAGGGCACCGAAGAGCGTGAGTGCGGGGCGGCGGCCGACCCGGTCGGACAGGGCACCCGCGAACGGCGTGACGACGATGACGACGAGGGCCGCGATGGTCGACAGCCACAGGGCGTCGGACTCGCTGAAGCCGCTGACCGCGCCGAGGTAGGTGGGGACGTAGCTGATGCCGACGTAGTACGTCACCGAGCCGAGCGCCGAGATCGCGAACGTCCGGTAGAGCGCGGGGCGCTGGGTGCGCAGAGTGGTCATCAGCGGGCCCGCGCCCTTGGTGTCGGGCGGGGGCTGCTGCTCGAAGGCGGGGGATTCGCGCATGGTGGAGCGGGCGATCAGCACCGTGGTGGCGAGCAGCGTGCCGAACAGGAAGGGGATGCGCCACCCCCACGCGTCCAGGGCGGGACCGGGGACGAGGGTGACGGTGAGGGCAGTGACCCCGGCGGCGGAGCCGATCTGGTCGCGGGTCGGGAGCAGGGCGGTGGCCAGCATCGCGGAGGTCATCACCGCCATCGAGCCGAGCAGCACCTTGCGGCGCCCGAGCCGGTCCCCGATGTGGCCGAAGGCCATCGCGCCGAGCGGGCGCATCAGGTAGGCGACGGCGAAGACCGCCAGGGTGATCAGGAGCGAGGTGGAGCCGGTGCCGAAGAACACCCGGGACAGCACGGTGGTCATGTACAGGTACAGCGTGAAGTCGTACCACTCCACGACGGTGGACAGGGCCGCCACCAGAATGGAGGACCGGGGCAGGACGGCTATCGCCTGAGCGGGCGGTGCGGGTGCGAGGGATTCCATGGTGTGCCTTGCGGGAGGGCGGCAGCGCGGACCTGGACGGTTGCGCGGGAGGAGGAGGCGACTGTCTGCCTCACGGCGCCGGTACGGCGCCGATCTGCTGCATCACCCCGAGGAGGTCGGGCTGGCCCCGTTCGCCGACGATCCGGCCGTCGGCCAGGTAGTAGAAGTTCATGGCCTGCACCGAGATCTTGTTGCCGCTCGCCGGGATCCCGAAGAATTCACCGTCGTGGGTTCCCCGCATGGTGAACCGCGCGGCGACCGTGTCGCCTTCGGTGACCGTCTCCTCCAGCGTCCACTGAACGTCGGGGAAGGCGCTGCGCATCATCCCGAGGACTTCCATGTACCCATCGGGCCCCCGCAGTGGTTCCGGGTGACTTGGCGCGTGGAACACCGCGTCCGGAGAAATGACCTCGCGGGCGAGATCCTCGTTGCCCGTGTTGATGAACTCGACGAAACGGTTCATCACTGACTCGGTGGACTGCGACTGCATCTTGCTGTCCCTCTCCAGAAACGTTTGGGCGGGTACCTACGAGCATAACATCGAATCGATGTTCACATCGATTCGATGCACCTGTGCGAAGATGGACTCATGCTGGAACTCGCGATACTCGGCTTCCTCGCCGAGGGACCCCTGCCCGGACACGAGCTGCGCCGCCGCGTCTCACAGCTGACCGGCTATACGCGGCCGGTCAGTGACGGCAGCCTGTATCCGGCGATCAATCGTCTGACCAAGGCGGGCTTGATCGAGCGGCGCGCCGACCCGGCCGCGGGGGCGGCACGGTACGTGCTCAGTCTGACCGCGGCCGGACGGGCCGACATGCTTCAGCGTCTGCGCGAGCCCGCCGACCACGAGATCACCGACTTCACCCGGTTCTACATCGTTCTGGCCTTCCTCTCTCACCTGCCCGACGTAGCCGAGCAGCACGTGGTGCTGCGTAGGCGGCTGGAGTTCCTGGAAGAACCGGCGAGCTTCTTCTACGACAACGAGCGGCCCCTGCGTGCCGAGGAGGTCGCCGACCCCTACCGGCGGGGCATGCTGCTCACCGCCCGCGCCACCAGTCGCGCGGAGCGGACCTGGCTGCGCGAGGCCCTCGGGGACGAAGCCCCCGTATTCGACACCGGACGCGCCGACAGCGATCCGCACGCACCCGCCGCTCCCGCGAGCTGACTGTCCACGGAGGTACCCCCATGCTTGCTTCCTGGTACGACGACCAGGGCCCCGCCGCCGATGCCCTGCACGTCGGTGAACTACCTGATCCCGCCCCCGGCCCCGGCGAGGTCCGCGTCCGTGTCACCGTCTCGGGCGTCAACCCCGGCGACACCAAGAAGCGGCGCGGCTGGCTCGGCTCGTCCATGCCCCATCCACGGGTGATCCCGCACAGCGACGCCGCCGGGGTCATCGACGCCGTGGGCGCCCAAGTCGACGCCCATCGCGTCGGACAGCGGGTCTGGGTATACGGCGCCCAGTCCTACCGCCCCTTCGGCACAGCTGCTCAGTACACCGTCGTACCCGACAACCAGGCCGTACCTCTGCCAGACCACCTCAGCGACGAGCTGGGGGCGAGCCTCGGCATCCCCGGCATCACCGCCCACCGCACCGTCTTCGCCGACGGCCCGGTCGACGGCCGACTGGTCCTGGTCCACGGAGTCCTCGGCGGCGTCGGCTCCCTGGCCGCCCAGCTCGCCCACTGGGCCGGCGCCACCGTACTCGCCACCGTCCGCCGCACCGCGGACCTCGACCTCGTCGACCCGACCGTCGTCTCCCACGCCGTCGCCCTGGACACCGGCGACCCCGCCGCGGCCATCCGCTCGTACGCGCCACGGGGCGTCGACCGGATCATCGAGGTCGCGCTGTCCGACAACGCCGATCTCGACAACGCCGTCGCCGCCAACAACGCCGTCATCGCGGCCTACGCCACCCGCACGGACCGCACCGAGATCCCCTTCTGGCCGCTGCTGTTCAACAACGTCACCCTGCGGCTGCTCGGCAGCGACGACTTCCCCGCCGAGGCCAAGGGCCAGGCCGCCCGCGACCTCACCTCCGCAGCCGCCGTCGGCGCCCTCACCATCGCCGTCGGCGACCGCTACCCGCTGGACGACATCGCCAAGGCCCACGACCACGTCGACGCCGGCGGTGGCCACGGCCGCATCCTGCTCGCCATCCCCCAATAGCGCAGACGGAGTGCCGGCCGGCCACCTGGGGAGGGGCGTCGCGCTGGCGATGAAGCTTCTGGCGATCAGCTTCGCGCGGCGTGCACTGGATGCGGGCCTTCCACCACCCGGGCAACGCTGCGGCCCTCGGCATGAACCGGCGGCTGGGCTTCGTCGAGGCCGACGTGCCCGTCCGGGACGACGGATCGGGTCGGGCCGCGCTTCCCGACCGGGCAGCGGGACGACCTTGCGCGTGACCTTGACGCGCTACTCGGGCAGACCCATAGTGATGGCCACCGAGCCGCTCTCATCTACCGCGTGTCCTGGCCGAATTGATTGTTAGCGCTAACATTCGATCCTGCTTCCACCGTCCCCGCACTCCCGACGGGCTGGGCTCCACGGAGCGGGCAGCAACCTCCCGCCCCGGGACGCAACGTCCGCGACCACCCGCGGGACCCGTTGCATCCCGTGGTCCGGGCGCCCCCGCCCAGCGCTGCGACGGTGCATGCCGTGACTGCCGAGAACGGCCGCCCGCCCCCCACGCACCCTGGAGCGCAAATGACCGCAACAACCGGCCCCGGCCCCCACCCGTCGCGACGCCTGTTCCTCGGTATGGCCGCCACCGTCCCGCTGGCCCTGTCCGGAACGCTGGCCCTGGGCGCGCGGCCCGCCTACGCCGCGGACGCGGCCTACGTCATGGGCTACTTCACCGAGTCCGCGACCATGCTGGAGGCCGACTACGGCCTGCACCTGGCGGTCAGCACCGACGGCCTGCGCTGGATGCCGCTCAACCAGAACAACCCCGTGGTGACCCCGACCGCGGGTGCGGGCGGTCTGCGTGATCCGTTCATCATGCGCAAGCAGGACGGCACCTTCGTCGTCCTCGCCACCGACCTCAAGGGCACCGACTGGGGCTACAACAGCCAGTACATCCACGTCTGGGACTCCGCGGACCTGCGCGCCCTCACCGGCTACCGCCGGCTGAAGCTGCACGACATGGTGACCCACAGCTGGGCACCCGAGGCGTTCTGGGACGCCGGCCGCGGCGAGTACGGGATCATCTACTCGTCGGTCAATGCCAGCGGCCACAACGTGCTCATGGTGAACTACACCACCAACTTCCAGACGGTGACGTCCCCGCAGGTCTTCTTCGACCCCGGCTACGACATCATCGACGGCAACCTCGCCGTGGGTGTGAACGGCGTCAACTACCTCTACTACAGGGGGAGGGACCAGGCCCTCGTGGGCGCGCGGTCGACCACCCTGCAGCCGGGCAGCTTCACGCCCTTCAGCACGGCGGCCGCCCACGGCGGCACCGAGGCGCCGACCCTGGTGAAGTCCCTGACCTCCGGATCCTGGTACCTGTGGGGCGACACCTACACGCCGAACGGCGTCTTCTACGCCTGGCAGAGCAACGACCTCGCCGCCGGCACCTGGACCGCGCTGGACCAGCGCGACTACACCCAGCCCCTCAACTCCAAGCACTGCACCATCGCGACGATCACCACGACCGAGTACGACAACCTCGTGGCGAAGTGGGGCAGCCCCGCCTGGAACCGGCTGAAGTCCTACAACTACCCCGACCGTTACGTCCGTCACGCCAACTCCGTCGGCCGGATCGATGTCTACCCGTTCGACCCGTACACCGACTCGCAGTGGAAGCTCGTACGCGGCCTGGCCGACAGCGCGGGCGTGTCCTTCCAGTCGGTCAACTTCCCGACCCGCTACCTGCGGCACTCCAACTACGACCTGCGGCTGGAAGAGAACGACGGCACCGCGACCTTCGCCGCGGCCGCCACGTTCCACAGGACCGCCGGCCTGGCCGACTCCTCCTGGTCGTCCTTCCGTTCGCACAACTTCCCGACGCATTACATCCGGCACACCGGCTACGTCCTGCGCATCGACCCGATCGCCACCACCACGGAGAAGGCCGACGCCACCTTCCACGTCGGCTACTGACGGGGGTCGGCTCGGGCCACCCCACGGGCCGGGACCGGTGCCGAGGTAGGCCAGGTCCAGGTCAACGACCCCGGCCTTGTTTGTTACCTGACCGCCGACGCCGGCGCGGAGGCCGACGGCCCGGCGCGCGCCACGGGTGGGTGGCGTTGCTGCCGGGCCGTCGGTCACTCACGCGGTCTCACTTCCCGTGCAAAGCCCTGCGGCGACGTCCGCGAAGCACCAGCACGCTGCCGGCGGCGATGACCAGCAGGCCACCGAGGGCGCTGTAGGTGATGGTGTTGCTCACCCCGGTGGAAGCCAGGCCGCCGGACGTGCTGCCCGGGGTCGGCTGGCCGACGGGTACGCCGCGCTCCGCCTGCGCACGGGTGCCGGTCGTGCCGGAGGCGGTAACAACCGGCGTGGCGGCGGTCGGCGTGGGGGCGGGCGTCGGCTTGGCAGCGCCGGCGGTCCCCGACGCGGGCTTCAGCTGAAGAGTCGTGATCGAGTACGGCGGCAGCGTCTGTGCGACCGCCGTGCCCCGCTTCGCCGTCGTCAGGGCAGTATCTCCCTTGGCATACGAAACGGTCGTGACCTCCCCGGCGGCCGGGGTGAATCCGGCGTACGAGAGCGACACCGGCGCCGCGTTCTGCGGGCTCTTGTTGATCAGCATGACGTTCAGACCGCCGTTGCCGCTCCGCACCGCGTGCACGGCAACCGACGAGTTGCCCGAGGACGACTTGACCATGGTGTCGCCGGGCTGCGCCAGTGCGGTCAGCGAGCGGATGCCCCAGTAGGTGGGGAAGGGCGTGTCGCGCGGCGGTTGGCACTTCCCCCCGGCGCAGGTTCCAGCGGAGAGAATGCCCCCATCCCGGTAGTCGGTCTCGCCGTGGACGGTGGTGGGTGCTTCGCCCGAGCCGTTGTGCAGGTTCCACCAGTCCACGTGGGTGGCACCCTGCTCGAACCAGGTCATGTAGGTGTCCGGCGCGAACAGGGCCGCGGCCTGGCTGGTCAAGGCGGGCGAGCCGACGGCATCGGTCTCGGTGACCGCGATCTCCACCGAAGCGGCGCGCGAGCCCGCGTACTTGGCGATCAGCGAGCGCAGCGAGGACGTGACACCGGCGATCCGCGAGGGGGTGTTCAGCAGGTCGGCCGTGGTGGTGCCGCCCGGATACCAGTGGACGATGACGAAGTCGATCGAGCTTGCCGCGATGGAGAGCACCGTGTGGTTCCAGTCGGCGCTGTCACCGGGAGCCTTCTCCGTATCCGGCCAGCCGCCGGGGGTGGTGAGCACCGCTCCGATCTTCACCTTCGGGTCCACGGCCTTCATCGCCTTCGAGTAGGCGACCAGGTTCTTTCCGTACTCCTTCGGGCTCTTGTCGGCGTGGGTGTCGGTTTCCCATCCCTTGCCGTTGCCGTAGTGCCCGTTGCCGTAGACCTCGTTGCCGATCTCCCAGTACTTCACGCCGTAACCTTTGTCGACGTTGGCGTACTTGACCCAGTCGGCGGCCTCCTGGGGGGTGCCGGAACCGTAGTTCGCGGTCAGGATCGGCTGGGCGCCGACCTTCTTCGCGGTGGCCATGAAGTGGTCGAAGTTGGTGTTGGAGGGGATCCAGCCGCTGCCGTCGCCGGAGGTGTGGGTCTTCCAGTGGTAGTCGTCCGCGCCGGAGCCGCCGGGATAGCGCAGTTGCCGGACTCCCGCGGCCTTCATCAGCGATGTCACCTTGGGGTCCCCCATGTGCTCGTCGCCGAAGCCCGTGTTGAGGCCGACACCACTGCTGGGCACCGTGCCCAAGGAGGTACCGGCATCCACACTGATGCGGACGGTCGGCGCTGCGCCCGCGCTGGGCGCCAGGGCGCCGACACCGGCCGAGGCGGCGAGCACCGCCACCGCCCCCACGACCAAATGCCGGAGCATCCGGCTACGGCGGGGCGTGCGGTCCCGAGGCATCGGCTGCTCGGGGGATCTCGGGTTGCCTGGTGACATGTGGGGCTCCGATCGGGTGTTGACACAGAGGGTGTAGGGCCGCTGATCACGGCTCGCCCTCGTCGGTACACCCCTAAGTGGCCGGCCGGAGCGGAAAGGTTGCCGTTTCAAACATCTTTTGCCGAGACGCGGTCGCACCGTCTCACCGGACCCGGTGGCCCCGTGACACGCCCGGGCTGGTCCTTGCCGCCGGGGCCGCGGCCAGGAGCGCCACCTCGGAGCGTCCATCAGTAGGTGCCCGTCCTGGCGCTGGACAGCTTGTTCCCGTCCACCACCGCGTGACGCCACCGGTGGTGCCGCTCGTTGGGCCCGGGTGACAACTCCTCCCCCCGTCCCATGGTGGGGGGGGCAGGCCGATCGGGGAGAGGACGGCATGGGGGCGGTCGCGGGTGATGACGACGAATGGGGCAAGCGGGCACTTTGCCGTACTGCTGACCCCGAAGAGCTGTTCGCAGAAGGCGCCGCCCAGAACAGGGCGAAGGCTGTCTGTGGCGGCTGCCCGGTGCGCACGGAATGCCTCGCCCATGCTCTTGATCAGCGTATCGAGCACGGTGTCTGGGGAGGTATGACGGATCGGGAGCGACCCGCGCTCCTACGCCGGCGCCCCACGGTGACGTCGTGGCGAAAGCTGCTGCAGGCCGCCCACAGGGAGCACGACCGGTCAGCGCGTGCCGCAAACGGAGCGGGCTGGCAGGCAGCCGGCTGACGCGGTCGGTACGAAGCCGACGAGGCGACCCCTCTTCACAAGTCCGCGTTTAAACTCCGCGGCCTCGCCCGAGGGGCCAACCTGACACGGGGGGCCGAAAGGCTCACCCCAACATGGGCTCGAGAACAACGTCGATCGTCAGGGCGAACCGGGGCCGTGTGGTGCGACTGGTGCCTTGAGCCGCCTGGAGAGTCCGATCGCTGCTGCTGCCGAGCCACAGCCCCACGACCAGATCGGGAAGGTACTGCTCCATGGGGACCGCAGTGGGCCGGATCTGGCGGAGACGGTGCGGTAGTGCGGTGCGATCCGGACTGCCTCGGCGGGGTCGCGGGTGGGTTGTGGCCAGTTCCGGTGCGGGATGCGTTTGAGTTTGTAGTTGGACATCTTGCGTTTGACCACGCGGCGGTTGCTGCGTCGTCGCCGTCTCGGCAGGAGCCGGGCCAGGATCTCGCGGACCCCGTCGAGCAGTGCGCCGGCTAATCGCGCAGGGGAAAAACGCGACCTGCCGTGCCTGGCACACGGCTCAGGGCGGCGCCACGTCTCCCGAGCGCGCGGCGCGGCACGCAGCGGTCAGGACCGGCAACCCGGCGTTCGATCCTCTTCAGAAAGGGTTGCCGTCCGGTCCAAGATTTTTTCGGACCTCGCTGTCGGCCGTGCGACCTCGGGCGCGCGCAGACCGAAACTCCCCTTGCCCAGCGGGCAGGGGGAGTTTCCGTGGGCTTGAACCGGATACCGGTGTCAGCAGGAGGACTAGCCCGTGGAGCCGACGCGGACGAGCATCCACTGCTGGTTCACGCCGCCCCAGTCCGAATACTGGACGATGCCGGTCCCGTCGGCGGAGGAGAAGCCCGGTACCTCGACGGCCTTCCCGCTGTTGCGGTTGATCAACCGGACGTATCCGTCCGGTGAGTCCACCAACCGGAACTGCTGGTTCACGCCACCGTGGTCGCTCCACTGGTGGATGGCGGCGTTGTCGGCCGTCGACCAGCCGGAGACGTCCAGCAGCTTGCCGGAGTGCCTCGCCTTCAACCGGTAGTAGCCGCCACCGGAGTCCACGAACTGGAACTGCTGGTTGGGCCCGTCGTACCGGGCCCACTGCGTGAGGGCGGCGCCGTCCGCGGAGCTCACGCCCGCCACGTCCAGTGCCTTGCCGCTGTTGCGGTTGACCATGACGTACCAGGCGTTGGTGTCCACAGGGGCCGCCGGCGCGTTCGCGCGCAACTCGAAGCGTTCCACCAGCACTTCGCCGCCGAGGGCCCGGGTGGCATGGTTGAAGACGGCGAAGCGGTAGCCCATGAAGAAATGAGGCCTCTCGCTCATAGTGAAGGCCGGGCCGAGCCGGGTGAAGGTGGTGCCGTCGGTGCTGTAGGAGAACGTCGCCTGACGGCCCGGCCCCGGGCTGATGTCGGCGGCGGCGCGCAGCCAGACGCGGCTGCCGGACGCGGGGAGGTCGGCGCGGGCCTGCTCGGTGCCGGTGCTGCTGGTGTTCCAGCTGGCGTCCATGGTCAGGCCGTCGAACACCACCAGCCTGCTGACGCCGCCCTGCCGCGTGACGCCGATCCAGGCGGAGGAGTCCCGCAGCATCGCCAGCCCGGCCCGGTCGCCGTCCGCCATCCCGGAGCAGTCGAGCACGACGGTCGCGGTGGAGGCGGGGCCCTGGATGCGGCGGGTGAGGGTGTTGCGGGCGCTGTAGAGGTCGTCGGTGACGGTGGCGGTCCTGAGGGTGAGCCCGTTGTTGACGGTGAACGCGGCGGTGTCGGGGTTGTGGTTCCACTCCCAGTACGGCGCCAGCGCCGTTCCCTGGAAGGTGTCGGCGCCGGTCATCGGCGGGAGCGGGTGCGGGGTGACCGGGTAGGGGTATGTCTCGCCCCACGTGCCGTTGACGGTCTGGAGCTCGGGCCAGCCCTCGGCGTTCCAGGTGACCGGGGCCAGGGCGGGGACGCGGCCACCGGGATAGGCGTCGATGAAGCCCATGTAGTACCAGTCGCCGTTCGGGGTGTCGACCAGCGAGCCCTGGTGCGGTATGCCGCCGCCGGGGATCGGGCCGGGCAGGTCCAACAGCACCTCCCGCATCTTGTACGGGCCGAAGGGGCCTGATGTGGATTTCCAGATGTACTGGCCGTTGGGCGGGCGGGTGACGAAGATGTAGTAGTTCCCGTTGATCTTGTAGAAGCGGGAGCCCTCCATATAGTGGATCTCGTCGGGCTTGGTAAGCACGTGCTCGGACCTGACCTCGGTGCGCATGTCCGGGGAGAGCTGCGCGACGCGGATCTCGTTGGCGCCGTACGCCACGTACGGGGTGCCGTCGTCGTCGAAGAGCAGTCCCGCGTCGTAGTAATTGCTGCCGATCTCGGCGTGCCGGGTCCAGGGGCCCGCCGCGTTGGTGGCTCTGTATACGTACGACCGCTGCCCGCCGATCTGGCCCAGTCAGTAGAAGGTCCCGTCGCTGGGGCGGTGGCGCATCGAGGACGCATAGATGCCCTGGACGTACGCCCGTCCGCCGTTGAGGTCGTACGCGTCGCCGAAGTCGAGGACCGGCACCGAGTGGCCGATGAACTCCCAGTTGACCAGGTCGTAGGAGCGCAGGACGGGCGCGCCCGGCGAGAAGTGCATGGTCGAGCCGGTGTAGTAGTAAGCGTCGCCGACGCGGATGACCTCGAGGTCGGCGAAGTCCTGCCAGATCACCGGGTTGGTGAACCGCTCCTGCTGGGCCGTCGTGGCCGCCGCGCTCGCGCCTATCGCCGGCAGCGTGGTGCCCGCGACCAGGCCGACGGTGGCCGCCATGACTTTCCGGCGGCTGTGGGGGTGTTGGAGCCAGGACATACGAGATCAGCTTCCTCACGCGTGGGGGACCGAGAGCCGAAGTGTTAGCGTTAACATTTCCGAGGACGGGCCGTGCAGGGGGTGATCTGAGTGTCCCTAAGCATGTGCAGGAGCAGCCAGAGCGTTTGTCATTTCTGTCTGCAAGAGGCCACCAAGGGGTAGCGAATGCTCCGCATCGGAACGAGCAAAGGGACCGAGGGCTGACCCAGGCCGGGCGGCGAGATGAAGCCGTCGCGCAAAGGCACTGGACAGGGTCGGGCACCGGGTTGCCGGCCCGGGCCCGACCCTGTGTTGGTTCAGCTCTTGCCGGTCAGGCGCCAGACCTGGTTCTTCTTGGCGGCCAGGGCACTGGCGGAGTCACAGGTCCACTGGTGGACCAATGCTCCGACGGCGGTGGAGATCCCGCTGACGTCCACGCACTTGCCGCTGTGCACCGCGACGAGCTGGTAGTCGTTGGCGGCGACATGCCGCAGCGTGAACTGCTGGTTCGTGCCGCCGTGGCAGGTCCACTGATGGACCGCCTCACCGTCGGCGGTGGAGACACCGCGGATGTCGAGGCACTTGCCGCTGTGGCGGTTCACCAGGGAGTAGGTGTCCGCCACCCCTTGCACCGGACGGAAGTCGAACCGCTGTTCCTCACCGGCGCCGCAGGTGTACTGCCGGTACTGAGTGCCGTCGGTGGTGCTCTGGTTGGGGTCGTCCAGGCAGTGCCCGCTGTGCTGGACGACGGCGGTTGACGAGAAGGTGGACTGGCCGGTGGTGAACTGCCACCAGTTCATATTGAACAGGTACCCGCTGCCACCGGCGAAGCGCAGGTACAGATCGTGGGTCCCGGTCGCACCGGTAACAGGGCACGAGACCGTGCTCCAGGTCTGCCAGCCTCCGGTGCCCGACACCATGCATGTCCCGACCGTCGGCCCAGTAGCACTGTCCAGGTGCAGCTCAACTCGGCCGCCGCTGGTGTTTGAGGCCATCCTGGCGGTGAACGAGCCGGCACCGGTGCCGAATGCTACGCCCTTGACCTTGATGTAATCGCCGTTTTCAATCCAGCTGATGTTCATCCCGCCCTCGCTGGAGGGTTCGGTTTCGATGCCGCTGCCCCACGCGATGGACTCGGCTTCCTGGCGGACATAAGGATCGAGCGTGCCGGCCTGCGGCGCCCCGGCCGTCGTCATATTGATCGTCGGGATCGTTCCGTCAGCGTTGTAGGAAAACTTCTCCACTGCGACCGAGCGGGTGAAGCCGCCGCCGCCCGGGAGGGCGCCGTTGTGATAGAAGAAATACGAGTTGCCCTGAAAGTCCACGATGCCCGCGTGGTTGGTGAAGCTGTTGCCCTGGGCGGGCATGACTGTTCCACGGTAGGTCCACGGTCCGGTCGGGCTGGGTGCCGTGGAGTAGGCGATGAACTCCGAGCAGCACTTGGCGGCATACACCATGAAGTACATGCCGTTCCGCTTGTAGACCCATGGTGCTTCTTCGTACAGCGTGGGACGGTCGGGGTTGTCGGTGCGGGACCCGAAGCCCTCGGTGGTGAGCGGAATTCTGACGGGGCTGCCCGCGTAGGACGTCATGTCCGCATTCAGCTTGACGTACCAAAGATTCGGGTTGCCCCAGTACAGGTAGGCCTGGCCGTCGTCGTCGATGAAGACGGTCGGGTCGATCTCACTGTTCTCCACCAGCGGGTGGCCGAGGGCGTCCCGGAACGGGCCGGTGGGGCTGTCCGACACCGCCACGCCGATGGCGAATCGGCCGGTCGCCCGGACCGACACCGGCACGTACCAGTAGAACTTGCCGTCCCGTTCGACGGCCTGGCCCGCCCACGCGTTGGCGCCCGCCCAGCTGAAGGTGTTCAGGCTGAGCGGTGAGCCGTGGTCGGTCCAGTTGACCATGTCGGCGGAGGACCACGCCCGCCAGTCATTCATCACGAAGGAGGAGGTGGAGCCGTCCTCGTCGTGCCCGGTGTAGAGGTAGACCCGCCCGTTGTGCACCAGTGGGGCAGGGTCGGCGGTGTAGACGTGCTGCACGATCGGGTTGTCGGCCCTGGCCGCTGTGGGATGCACCGCGGCGGGAAGGACGGCGAACGCCAATATGAGGATCATCAGCACCCAGGCTGCCCGGGCGAGGCTCGTACCGGCGGCGGGTGACCTCACTGCGGCCGGGTGAGCCGTTGGCCTGTGGACGGTGGTACTGGCCATGGTGTGGTCCTTCCTGGTGCTGCGCGTCGGGGACTGAGCAGCTGGTCAGATGCGGAGGAGGGACGTTGGTGCGCTCGGGGTGTGGTCAGTGCGAACCGTGCGATGCGGACGGAGCCGCCGAGCGCTGGCGCTCCGTCAGACCGTCTTCGCCTTCTCGGATGCCGGGCGGGCGGGCGCTGCCTGCACGGGAGTTGGCGGTGTCGGCCATTGCGCTGCCTTTCGGTCGTCCGCAGCCTGCGCAACCTGGCAAGGGGCGACCTTCCATCCGAGAGGGGCCCACCCCCTGCTTCAATTCATACGGTCACAGCTATGGCTGGACGGCTGCGGTCATCCGGATCAAAGTGAGACCGTCGAAGTCGATCGGCACTCGGCGGCGTGTACCAGCTGTGCGGAGAGCACAGCCCTGCTCTGTGGGAGCCGTGTGGAAGAGGACCGCTTGGCCGTCGCCGACCACGGCCGAGACAGATGTCCACAGCTCGTCACGGACGCGGGCGGAGATCGTGCCGACGAAGATGCCGGGGACTGCTTCGGCGGTCCACCGACTGAGGGCGCCCCGGAGGTGGTCGGGGACCGCGGTGGTGGCGATGACCACCATCGACGGCATGTCAGCCCGCCTCCCCGCCGTAGTTGACGCCTGCGGGCAGGACGCCGGCCTTGGGGTCCCATAGGTGGACCATGTCGACGTGGTCTCGCTCGGTGGGGTTCTCAACGAACTCGCGGTACGCGACGTCATCACGCAGGCCGCCCGGACGACCACCGTCCTCGTCGTGGCACACCGCCTCTCAACGGTGACCCACGCCGACCGGATCGTGGTGATGGACGCAGAACGGGTACCCGCGGTGGGCACCCATGCGGAACTGCTCGGCCAAGACAGCCTGTACGCACGTCTGGCGGCCACCCAGTTCCTGGGACCGGCACGGTGACTCTTCTCTTCGCGTGACCCGGGCGGGCTCGGCCTCGTGTCGCCGAGCCCGCCACGCCGGCTCCGCTCCGGAGCCGGACCGTGTCACGTCGTCAGCGCTGCTGTGTCAGCAGACCCGGCCGGTAGGGCCATTGGCCGTAGTCGCCGCCGGAGTTGGGGTCGCGTCCCTGGTAGAGGAACTGCAGGTTGCAGGGATCGACGGTGAAGGTCTGATCGGCGCTGGTGCGGATCAGTTCGCCATGGCTGATGTCGTTGGTCCAGGTGGCGCCGCTGTTGGCCTTGCCGGCGAAGGAGTTGCTCTCGGTCGCGGCCTGGGGTGTCCATGAGCCGTTCAGGCTGGTGGCCGTGAACGAGCGGAAGTAGCGGCCCTGCGAGCCCCTCGCCTCGACGAGCATGAGGTAGCGGTCCTGGCCCTGGAGCTTGTAGACCTGCGGGGCTTCGAACAGGTTGTCCGCCGTATCGCTCATGATCGTCGTGTAGTTCGAGCCGAAACTGCTCGGGAAGTTCCCGATCGGCATGCTGGCCCGGTAGATCTTGCCGTTGTCACCGGCGAAGAACAGGTACATGTTCGTGCCGTCAGCTATGAGCGTCTGGTCGATGGGGCCTGTGGTGGAGCCGGTGATGCTTCCGGTGAAGAGCACCTGCTGTGAGGACCAGCCATTGGGGTTGGACGGGTCGCTCGACGTCCGGTAGGAGAAGGCGCTCCCGCCTCCCCACTGGTAGGCGAGCACCCAGATGTTCTTCGGCGCGAAGTAGAAGAGCGTGGGCGCGACGACGGAGTTCGACATCGTGTTCTGGCTGGCCGAGGCCATCTCCGGCCAGTTGCCGAACAGGCCGAAGTTCATCGAACCCCAGCCTGCTCCCGTTCCCGCGGCGCCGTGTGTCGTCGCATAGACGAGATGCTTGCCGTTGTAGGGGGCGACGGTGAAGTCCTTGAGCGACGCCCACCCGGCCTTGGGCTGCGCCAGTGCGCCCGTCGAGGTCCAGCGGTATGTCGACGGAAGAGCGCACGCACCGGGGTTGCCGGCACCGACCTTGACGAGCTGCCACTGCTGGTTGGTGCCGCCCCAGTCGTCGTACTGGACGACGTTCGCGTTGTCGGCGGTGGATCCGCCTTGTACCTCGAGAGCCTTGTTGCTGTGGCGCGCGATGAGCCTCACGTAGCCGTCCGAGCTGTCGGCCAGCCGCCACTGCTGGTTGGTCCCGTTCGCGTCGGCCCACTGGACGATCGAGGCGCCGTTCGCGGTGGAACCGTTCTGGACGTCCAGCACCTTGCCGGAGTGGCGGGACTTGATCCGGTAGTTACCGCCGCCGGAGTCGATGAACTGCCACTGCTGCTGGTTCTGATCGTTCCGGGTCCACTGGGTGATGCGGGCGCCGTCGCCGGTCGCCAGGTTGTAGACGTCCAGGGCCTTGCCGCTGTTGCGGTTGACCAGCACGTAGTAGGCGTTGGGGTCGACGGTCGCCGCGCTGGCGGGCTGGACGCTGAGGAAGGTGGCCAGGAGCAGCAAGGGCGCGAGGACGGCGAGCAGCCGTCGTCTCAGTTGGACCGGGGAGGGATGGCGAAACCACATCAGAAGGGCTCCTTTGGGGGTGGGGGTGAGGTGACCCCGACGGACCGCGGAACGGCCGTATTGGGGGGCGGGTACGGGATAGGTGTGAAGGCGGCCGCACATGCCGAAGCGTTGGTGCTCCGGACGCTCCAGTCGCGACACTTCGCCGTGGTCGAGGTGGGAGAGGTCTCCGGCCTTCAGCCGTTCCAGCTGACGGCCGGTCGTGACGGCAGCTGCCATGGGGCCGTCACGCCAGCGGATCCACCAGGCGTCCAGGAGCTCGCTCTTCAGGCGGTGGGCTGCGATGTGGAACTCCGGCAGCCCGCCTTCGCACAAGGCCAGGAAACCCTCGACCGCCAAGTCGCGGCGGCGGCGCGCTGCCGCGGAATAGTCGCCGGTCAGGGCTGCCGCCCTCCGGTAGGCGTGGGGATCGGCCAGGACCGGAGCAGGGAAGGTGAAGACGGCGTCGCCCGCCTCGGGAAGTCCGCCGTTCTGCATGAGCACCACGAGGCGCAGGCCGCCGTCGTTGACCAGGCGGTGGATCGTGCCGGGGGTGAACCAGACGACGTCGCCGGCGTGCAGCGGGGTCTCGGCGAAGCCGGAGGTGGTGAGGGTCTGGACACTGCCCGCGCCGCTGATGACGACGTAGGCTTCGGAGCAGACGAGGTGCATGTGGGGCGTGCCGCCGCACAGCCCGTCGGCGGCCTCCCAGTCGTACACGGTCAACCCGGAGATCCCCACGCCGCCGGGGAACGGGGTCACCACGGGTGTTCCGCGATGTGGCGGGACAGGCGCCCGGGGGCCCACGCACCGTCGGCCACGACGATCCGGTAGCGGCGCGACAGGGTCTCGCCCGGGGCCAGCGGCAGTTCCTCGTCGAATGCCAGGGAGGGGTTGACGGCTGGGAAGGGCTCACTGCGGACGAACCAGTCGCAGGGGGCGTCCGGATCGTCCAGGAACAGGAGCGTGGAGGAGCGGTCGACCTCGTCGTGCGTGCCGGTGAAGGCCAGCCAGTCACCCTGCTCGCCCATCGCGGGGCCGATCACTTCCCCGCCGGTGAAGTCGCGCGGGCCGCGCCAGAACAGGCCGGAGTATCCGGCGAGCCTTCTGCCCTGTGTGCCGGGGCTACCGAACAGCAGTCCGGCGCCCCGGACGTTGGTCAGTGCGGTGGTGACGTCCAGGGTCCAGGAGTCGGCCTCGACGTCGCGGGCGGTCAGCGTGCGGCGCTCGTCGATCCAGTGCTCCCCCGCCATCGTGTACCAGGCCAGGTCCTCGGTGATCACGGCGCGGCCGTGGCCTGTCTCGGCGGCCACGGTGAGGCTGCGCATCGTGCCGAGGTTCGGCAGGTCCACGTAGCCCTGGCCGCGCAAGTAGGTGCCGCCACCCCAGAAGTTGTGCCCCGAGAGCCACGACGCCGTGATCTGGATGCCCTTGTGCCAGCGGTGGTCGTGCGGCCGGTAGCCGGTGACCACGTCGCCGGCGAGCGTGCGCACCGGATGCAGGTAGGGTTTCGGCGCCTCGAAGGGGTCCATGACCGGCCGGTGCACGTACCGGAAGAGGTCGACGTCGCAGGCTCGGACGGTCAGCGAGTCCTCGTCCTCGATGAGTTCGAAGGTCATCGGAACACCTCCGGGCGCCCTCCGTTGAGCGAGCCGTAGAACGGGTCGGCCGCGTCGATCTCTCCGCGCCGGACCGGCAGGCCGGTGATCGCGGCCTTGTACAGGGCGGTGACCAGTTCCATGGTGGGCCTGCCGAGGTCGGGCCGGGTCCCCGCCTCGTAGTCGTCCAGGAAGGCCGCGAGTTGGGCGGTGTGCGAGCTGGGCAGGTCCTCCGGCGGCTCCCACTTCACGCTTTTCGAGCTGGTGGTGAACGTCCAGTCCGCGTTGGAGTAGCCGTACAGATGGCGCAGTTCGACCGTGGCATCGGTGAGATCGAACCGCAGGTAGCTCTCCTCGCGCGGGGAAAGGACGCTGTTGACGACCGTCGCGATGGCTCCGTTCTCGAACCGGACGAGGGCCGCGGACACGTCCTCGGTCTGGACGTCGCGTTCGAGGCGGCCGGCCATCGCGCGTACCTCGGCCCATTCGCCGAGCACCGCGAGCATCAGGTCCATCTGGTGGATGCCGTGGCCCAGGGTCGGGCCGCCGCCTTCGCTCTCCCAGGTGCCGCGCCAGGGCACGTCGTAATAGGCGTCGTCGCGATACCACGCCGTGACGCACTGCGCGACCAGGGCACGGCCCAGCGTCCCGGCCGCGATCCGGTCGCGCAGGTACCGGGCCCCCGAGCCGTACCTGTGCTGGAACACCGCGCCCGCGAGGGCGGGCCCTTCGGCGCGACGGATCCGGTCGAGCTCGGCCAGCGACAGGGCCACCGGCTTCTCGCACCAGACCCACGCGCCCGACTCCAGGCAGGCCACGGCCTGGTCGGCGTGCAGGAACGGAGGCGTGCACAGGTGAACGAGGTCCGGCCTCTGCTCCTGGAGCATCGTGTGCAGGTCGGTGTAGACCGCGGGTATGCCGTGTTCGGCCGCGAAGGCCTCGGCGCGCGCGGCGTCCACGTCGACGGCGGCCACGATCAGGGCCCGGTGCGCCTGCGCCCGGAGGGCGGGAACGTGGCATATGCCCGCGATCCCGCCCGTTCCGACGATCGCCGTTCTGATCATCCGCCCAGCACCTTCCTGATCGAGTGATAGGCGGGCTTGGGCAGCAGGTTCTCGTCGTAGGGCAGCGCTGCGCCCTCACCGGGGAAGACGGAGGGGATCCACGAGTACTTGTCCGTGTAGTCCCAGATGGTGATGCCGACGCATTTCCTGACCGCCAGGCAGGCCTTGACGTAGTCGGCGTACCAGGTGGCCTGGGTGGCGAGCATCGAAGGGGTCGCGGGGAGGTTCATCCGGATGTCGAGCTCGGTGATCGCGACCTCGACCCCGAGGTCGGCGAAGCGCTGCATGTTCTGCTGGACATCGGCCGGGAAGCCGTACTGGAGCGCCAGATGGCCCTGGATGCCGAAGCCCTCCACCGGAACGCCGTCGGCCTTCAACTGCTTGATCAGGGTGTAATAGGCGTCGCTCTTGGGGCCTATCCCGTCGACGTTGTAGTCGTTGAGGTACAGCTTGGCGTGCCGGTCGGCCTCGTGGGCCCAGCGCAGGGCGTCGGCGATGTAGCCGGGGCCGAGCGTCTTGTAGAAGAGTGATTCGCGGTAGGTGCCGTCGTCGTTGAAGGCCTCGTTGACGACGTCCCAGTGGATCACCTGGCCCTTGAAGTGCCGGACCTGCGTCTGGATGTGGTTCTTGAGGACGGCGCGCAGTTCGTCGGCGGTCCAGGCGTGCTCGGTGAGCCAGGCGGGGAGCTGGTTGTGCCAGATGAGGGTGTGGCCGCGGACCTTCTGGTGGTGGGCCTTGGCGAACGAGACGACCTCGTCGGCGGCGGTGAAGTCGAAGACGCCGCGTTCGGGCTCGGTGGCGTACCACTTCATGGCGTTGCCGGGGGTGGTCTGCCCGAATTCGCTGCCGAGGAGCTTCAGATAGGCGGCGTCGGTGAACTCGGGGTTGTCGGTGGCGGAGCCTAAGTACTTGTGGTGCTTCTTGGCCAGTTCTCCGAGCGTCCTGGGGCGGGGCTCGGCGGCTGCGGGCGCGGCGCCGAGGCCGGCCGCCAGGCAGACGGCGGCGGACAGAGCGGTGAGAATCCGGGACGTGGACCTGGACCTGGGAATGGGCATGACGGACTACTCCTGCGGTGATGGTCGGTTCAGTCGAGGACGATCGTGGTCAGCGCGCGTGGGGCGAGCGTCGCCTTGAGGGTCGTGCCATGGGTGGAGACGATGTCGGCCGGGGTGATCGAGCGGGTCTCGTCGGTGACGTAGCCGTCGGGGCGGCGGTCGTGCCCGCCGCGGAGAGAGAACTCGGCGGAGCTTTCGGTGGTCGCGGTGTTGAGGATCTCGATCACGCGGCTGCCGTCGGTGTTGCGGAAGGCCGTGATCTGCAGTGCCGGGCCGGCGTTCGTGACCGGCACGCGGACGGCGCCGGGGCGGATGAACCGGCTGAAGGCGGCCAGCGCCCAGTACCGCTTGGACACCCGGTAGTCGTCACCGGGGTTGGCGAGCTGGATGAGCCCTCGGGTCGCGCCGAGGGACGCGCCGGTCCAGTAGACGTAGGCGTTGGCGTTGCCGACGGCCAGGGTGTTCTGGATGTCGGCCGCGACGGTGAGACCGTCGTAGCCGCTGCCGTCGTGCCAGTTCTCGTTCCAGGTGGCGCCGTCCGGCGACCATTCCGACATCCACACGTGCTTGTCGGTCGGCTGCGCCACCTCGGTCGGACCGCTGTAGCGGTGTCCGGTGATGGTCCGCACGGCCTTGCCGGCCGCGGGGTCCGCCTCGATGGCTTCGGTGTAGGCGACCTGTCGGTCCCAGCCCGCGGCGTCGCAGCAGACCACCCCGGTCTTCAGTCCGGACGCGCGGACGGTCGGCCCGAGCACCTTGAGGAAGTCGACGGCCTGCTGCGGGGTGAACCGCATCGAGGCGTAGGTCGCCGTCCAGTCGGGTTCGTTGGTGAACCCGAGGTCGGTGATCCCGATGCCCTCCTGCCGGTAGAACTTCGCGTACTGGACGAGGTAGTTCGCGTAGGCCTGGCGCCATTCGGGGCGCAGCTCGCCGCCGTCGTTCTCGCTTCCGTTGGTCTTCATGAAGGCCGGGGCGCTCCAGGCGTCGGCGAAGAACCGTGTGACGCCGTAGTCCTTGGCCTCCTTGGCGAGCCAGACCTGACCGCCGTCCCAGCCGTCCCAGACGTACTTCGGCGTGGCCTGCGGCCCGCCGGGATCGGCCGGCAGGATCGTCGGCATGTGGTCGTAGACCCTGTCGGCCGACGACCCGATGCCCAGGCGCAGGATCGAAAGGCCCGCGCCCTTGTCCTTACTGAGCAGCAGGTCGAGCACCTCGCGCTGCTTGGCCGGGCTGAGGCCGCGTGCGCCGTGCAGCAGGTCGGCCCGCTGGAAGGCCATCGAGAAGCCGAATCCGTCTATGGGCTGGAGTTCGGCGCGGAAGTCGATGACGGGGTGCGCGGGGGCGGGGTGCGCGGGGGCGGCCACAGCCTGTGTTGTTAGCGCTAACAAAACTGCGGTCGATGCGGCCAGGCGTTTCACGGCGTCTCCTCGGGGGTGGAGGTCGGGCGGGACGGGTCAGCCCTTGGTGGCGCCCGCGGTCAGTCCGCCGATCAGCTGCCGCTCGGCGACGGCGTAGAAGGCGAGGGCGGGGACCATCGCGAGCACGATGTAGGCGAGGACGAGCGCGTAGTCGGTCGAGTACTGGCCCTGGAACTGCTGGACGCCGACCGGGATCGTCTGCCATTTCGGGTCGTTGAACACCAGCAGCGGCAGGAAGAAGTTGTTCCAGCTCGCGACGATCGCCAGCACCGAAACCGTGCCGAGCGCCGGACGCGCCATCGGCAGCAGGATCTTCCAGAAGAAGCGGAACTTGCCGCAGCCGTCCATGACGGCCGCCTCCTCGACCTCTGCCGGGACGGTCCGGAAGAACCCGCGCAGAATGATGATCGTCATGGGGAGCCCGAAGGCCGCCTGCGGGAGGATCACTCCGAGCGGGTTGTCGAGCAGGTCGAAGTTGCGCAGCAGCAGGAACAGCGGCAGGACGGCCACCGCGAACGGGAACATCAGCCCGATCGTGAACAGCGTGTAGAACAGCTCCCTGCCCCGGAAGGCGTAGCGGGCCAGTACGAACGCCGCCATCGCGGAGACCGCCACCGTGCAGCATGCCGTGCCGATCGCGATGCCCGCACTGTTGGCGATCTGCCGCCAGAACATTCCGTCGCCGAGAATGCCGGTGTAGTTGCCGGTCTTCCAGTGCTCCGGCAGCCCGAACGGGTTGGTCGTCAGCTCGCCGGTGCTCTTGAACCCGGAGATCACCGCGTAGACCAGCGGCACGACGACGAACGCGCCGATCAGCCAGACCACGGCGTGCAGCGACAGGCCGCGGGTCGTTCTGCGGGCGTTCATCGGCCACCTCCCGTGGTGACGGCCCCGCTCAGGTCACGGCGCAGAACGTACCGCTGGTAGAAGAGGGAGAAGACCAGACTGATCATGAACAGGACCACGCTGATCGCACTGGCGTAGCCGACCTGGTAGCGCTTGAACCCGAACTGGAACATCGAGATCGCCATCGTCTCGGAGGAGTGGTTGGGCCCGCCCGCGGTCATGACCCAGACGAGGTCGAAGAGCTGGATGGCGCCGATGACCGAAAGGAAGACGCTGATCCGGATCGTCGGGCCGAGCAACGGCAGCGTCACGTGCCGGAAGCGCTGCCAGGCGCCGGCGCCGTCGATGGAGGCTGCCTCGAGGATCTCGCCCGGGATGCTTTGCAGCCCGGCGAGGAAGAGCATCATGTGGAACCCGAAGTACTTCCAGGTCATGACCACGAACAGGGTCGGCATGACCGTCGAGGGATCGGCGAGCCACTTGCCCTGCAGCCCCTCCAGGCCGAGGGCGCCCGCGAGATGGTCGGCCATGCCGCCACCGGGAAGGAAGATCATCGTGAAGAGGACCGCCGTGACCACTTCGGACAGGATGTACGGCGCGAAGAACAGCATCCGGTAGACGGCCCGGCCGCGCAGCCTCTGGTTGAGCAGGACGGCGGTGAACAGCGCGAACGGCAACTGCACCGTGATCGACAGCGTGATCAGGTACAGCCCGCGCTCCAGATCGCCGAGGAAGACCTGATCCCGGAAGAGGGTGGCGTAGTTCCCGAAGCCGACGAACTCCTCCAGGGGGCCGACCCCGCCCCACTTGAAGAAGCCGGTGTAGACGGCGACCGCGATGGGGGCGAGGACGAAGACGAGGAAGAGGACCAGAGCCGGGACGAGGAACCAGGCGACGGACGCCCAGCTTCCCAGCCGGCGCGGGAGCGAGCGTGCCGGGGCGGGCGGGCCCACCGGCCCGGCGTCCTGCGTCCGCTCCTTGGTCAGGGTGGACACGGAGCTAGGCACCCTTCGCAGCCTCGGTGATCGACTTGGTGACCTGCTCGGGCGTCTTCTTGCCCGCGATGAGGTCGGCGACGCTGTCGTTGACCTCCTGGCCGACCGCCGGCGGGTAGGCCTGGTCGAGGAAGAGCTGGAAGCCCGTCGCCTTGACCAGGCTGTCGGCCACCACCTTCCTGTTGGGGTCGGTGAGCTGGCTCTCCGCGCCCTTGACCACCGGCAGGTAGCCGTTGGAGGCCAGCAGCTTGGACTGGTTGTCCAGAACGAAGAACTTCAGGAAGTCCAGCGCCTCCTTCGACGCACCCTTGCGCAGCGCGAAGCCACCGCCACCGCCGAACACGTCGGTGGCCCGACCGACCCCGCCGTCGACCGTGGGGAAGGGGAAGAAGCCCAGGTCCGCGCCGAGGTCGGCGCCCGCGTCCTTCTGCACCGACGGCCCCCACTGCCCCATCAGCTCCATGGCGGCCTTGCCGTTGCCCATGGTCGCGGCCTGGCCGCCGGGGGTGGCGTAGCCGGCGCCGAGGAAGGCAGTCTGGAACGGCTGGAGGTCGACCAGCTCCTTGAGGTGGGTGCCTGCCTGGACGAAGCCCGCGCCGGTGAAGTCCTTGGCGGTCGCGGCCTGCTGCAGCGCGGGGAGGCCTGCGACGCGCATTGCGAGGTAGGCCCAGTAGTAGTGGCCGGGCCATTTCTCCTTGCCCGCGAGGGCGATCGGAGTGACGCCCGCCGCCTTGAGCTTCTTGACGTCTTCCAGGAGCTCGGCCCAGGTGGCCGGCGGAGCGGCGATCCCGGCCTTGGCGAAGAGCTTCTTGTTGTACCAGAAGCCGACCATGCCGACGTCGTAGGGCACCCCGTAGGTCCGGCCCTCGAACTGATAGGCCTGCAGCGAGACCGGGGTGAGCTCGGACGACCAGCCGAACACGTCGGTGAGGTCCTCGACCAGCCCCGCGTCGACCTGCTGCCGCAGAACGCCGCCGCCCCAGGTCTGGAAGACGTCGGGGAGCTTTCCCGAAGAGGTGGTGGCGGTCAGCTTGGACTTGAACGCCTCGTTCTCCAACGAGGTCGTCTTGATCGTGATGTTCGGGTGGGCGGCCGTGAACGCCGAGGAAATCTGCGGGAAGAGGGACTTCCCCGGCTCCGTCGTGGCGATGTTCCACCACGCGAAGGTCACCTTGCCGCCGGCCGTCGGCATCGAGCCGGAGTCCCCGCCGCCACAGGCCGCGGTCAGCGAGACGGACAGAGCGGTCAGGCCCGAGAGCGCCAGGAAGCTTCGTCGGCTCGGGGGTGTGCTGGCCATGGGACCTCCGGGGTGGGGAACACGGTTCGATTTCGAAATTCTTTCGCAACATCCTCGATTCGGTGCTGCCACAAACTAGGAACGCACGGGCCCCCGGTCAAGCTTTCTTACTGATTTCCCTTTGGCAGCAGCGCACTTGGAGCTTGACAACCTGGTCGCGCCGACTGGAAACTCTTCGAAAGTTTGCGATACCTGTCGTCAGCCCAGAACGTCCGCACAGAGGAGAGAAGTTGAGCGAGCAGCGTCCGACCCTGGCCCTCATCGCCGCGGAGGCAGGGGTCTCCCAGGCCACCGTGTCGAAGGTGGTCAACGGCCGCTCCGATGTCGCACCCTCGACACGCGAACGGATCGAGGGCCTGCTGCGCTCCCACAACTACCTCCACCCCGGCGGGCAGGCCAGGGCCCGCAGGTCCGGCCTGGTCGACCTGATCATCGGTGGTCTGGACAGCGCGTGGGCGGTGGAGATCCTGCGCGGCGTCGAGGCCGAGTGCGCCCAGCGGAGCGTCGGCACCGTCGTGTCGCTCGTCCCGCCGGGCGAAGCCACGCCGTCGAGCTGGGCCGCCCTGCCGGTCCTGCACCACAGCGACGGCGTCATCCTCGTCACCGCCTCGGTCACCCAAGCCCAGCGTGCCCAGGTCGAACAGGCCGGGGTGGCGCTGGTGGTCATCGACCCGATCGACCTGCCGGGCAACGGCGTGCCGAGCATCGGCGCGACCAACTGGGCGGGCGGCCTCGCCGCCACGGAGCACCTGCTGGAGCTGGGGCACCGCCGGATCGGCGCGATCGGCGGGCGCAAGGAGATGCTCTGCAGTCAGGCCCGCATCGACGGATACCGCGCCGCGCTGGAGCGGGCCGGGATCGAGGTCGACCGCGACCTGATCCGGTTCGGCGACTTCCAGCACGAGGGCGGGTTCCAGCGCGCACGGGAACTGCTCGCCCTTCCCGAGCCGCCGACCGCCATCTTCGCCGGCAGCGACCAGCAGGCGATGGGCGTCTACGAAGCCGCCCGGCAGGGCGGGCTGAGCATCCCCCAGGACCTCAGCGTGGTCGGCTTCGACGACCTGCCGATGTGCGAATGGCTGTCACCGCCGCTGACGACGGTGCGCCAGCCGCTGGAGGAGATGGGCCGGCTCGCCGCCCGCACACTCTTCCAGCTCCTGGACGGTCAGCCCCTGGTCAGCCCCCGGATGGAGCTCTCGACCGAGCTCAAGGTCAGGCTCTCCACCGCCCCGCCCCGTCTCTAGGTCGTGTCGTCGAAGTCCCTAGGAGAACTCCTTGACCGAGCCCTGGCGTGACCCCCTCATACCCGTGTCCGTACGAGTCGCCGATCTGCTGAAACGAATGACGCTGGAAGAGAAGGCGGGTCAGCTCACCGGCTTCTGGGCGCTGCCGTCGGATCCGGGCGCACCGGTCGCGCCGATGGAGGACGATTCGGGCGAGTCCGCGCCCGGCCTGGACGACATCGTCGCCCACGGCCTCGGCCAGCTGACCCGGGTGTACGGCACCGCGCCGATCGCCGTGGAGGCCGGGATGGAGCGGCTCGCCTCGCTCCAGCGGCAGGTGACCGGATCCGGCCGGTTCGGGATCCCGGCGGTCGCTCACGAGGAGTGCCTGACCGGGTTCATGACGTTCGGAGCCACGGTCTTCCCCGGGCCGCTGGCCTGGGGCGCATCCTTCGATCCCGGGCTCGTGCGCCAGATGGCCTCCGCCATCGGCGCGGGGATGCGGCAGGTCGGCGTCCACCAAGGGCTGGCCCCGGTGCTCGACGTGGTCCGCGACTACCGATGGGGCAGGACCGAGGAGTGCATAGGCGAGGACCCCTACCTCGTCGGAGCGATCGGCACCGCCTACGTGCAGGGCTTGGAGGGCGCCGGGATCGTGGCGACGCTCAAGCACTTCGCCGGGTACTCGGCCTCACGCGGCGGCCGGAACATGGCCCCCGTCTCCTCGGGGCCGCGCGAGTTCGCCGACGTACTGGTCGAGCCATTCGTACGGGCACTGCGCGAGGGAGGCGCCCGGTCGGTGATGAACAGCTACACCGACGTGGACGGAGTCCCGGTGGCCGCCGACGAACGGCTGCTGACCGAGCTGCTCAGGGGTGAGCTCGCTTTCAGCGGTGTGGTCGTCGCCGACTACTACGCCGTCTCCTTCCTGGAAACCCGGCACGGTGTCACCGGATCGCGGGGCGCGGCCGGCGCGCTGGCGTTGACCGCCGGAATCGACGTCGAGCTGCCCACGGCCCGCTGCTACGGCGAGCCGCTGACCGAACTCGTCCGGTCGGGAGTCGTGTCCGAGGAGCTCATCGACCGGGCCGCGGAACGGGTCCTGCTGCAGAAGGCCGAGCTCGGCCTGCTCGACCCCGGCTGGGAACCCGTCAAGCCCGAGCCGGTCGACCTCGACCCGCCGGAGAACCGGGCACTGGCCGGGCTCCTGGCCGAACGGTCCACCGTGCTGCTCGCCAACGACGGCACCCTGCCGCTGCGGCCGTGCCGCGTGGCGATCAGCGGGCCGTACGCCGACGACCCCCAGTCCTTCCTCGGCTGCTACTCCTTCCCCAACCACGTCGCGCTGCCCGGCGACCTCGGGCTGGAGATCCCGACGCTCGGCGAGGCGCTCACCGCTGCCGGGTTCACGGTCACCGCGGACGATCCGGACGTGAACGTGCTGGTGCTCGGGGACCGGGCCGGCATGTTCGGCCGGGGCACCTCCGGCGAGGGCTGCGACGCCGAGACCCTCGACCTGCCCGGCGACCAGGCCGCGCTCGCCGACGCCGTTCTGGACGCCGGGGTGCCGACCGTTCTGGTCCTCGTCTCCGGACGGCCCTACGCACTCGGCACGCTGGCCGAGCGCGCATCGGCCGTGGTGCAGGCCTTCTTCCCCGGCGAGGAGGGCGGGACGGCGCTGGCCCGGATCATCAGCGGGGCCGCGGAACCGTCCGGGCGGCTGCCCGTCTCCATCCCCCGCCAGGCCGGCGGCCAGCCCGGCACCTACCTGCACGCGAGGCTCGGCGGGCACACCGACTGGAGCTCGGTGGACCCGACCCCGCTGTTCCCCTTCGGACACGGGCTGAGCTGGACCAGCTTCACCTGCTCGGAGTTGTCGGTGGATCCCGTTGCCGCGACGGACGGGGCCGTCTCCGTTTCGGTCACCGTACGCAACGTCGGCGAGGTGGCCGGGACCGAGGTGGTCCAGCTGTACCTCTCCGATCCCGTGGCGTCCGTCGTCCGGCCGCAACGGTGGCTCGCCGGATTCGGCAGGGTCGAGCTGCAGCCGGGCGCGGCCGCCCGGATCACCTTCTCCGTCCATGCCGACCGGACCTCTTTCACCGGGCTCGACCTGCGCAGGAGAGTGGAGCCCGGGGAGATCGGCGTGGCCGTCGGACGGTCCAGCGGCGACCTGCCGCTCCAGGGCTCCTTCACTCTGGAGGGCCCCGTACGCCACCCGGCGGCCGACCGGGTGCTGTCCGTGCCGGTCGAGATCGTCCCGGTTCCATGACCACGTCCTGCGATGATCCCGTCTTCGGTGATCCCGTGCTGCCCGGGTTCCGGCCCGACCCGTCCGTCTGCCGGGTGGGAGCGGACTACTACCTGGTGACGTCCAGCTTCGAATGGTTCCCGGGCCTTCCCGTCTTCCACAGCCGCGATCTCGTGAACTGGCGGCGCATCGGCTCCGCGCTCGACCGAGCGTCGCAGCTCGACCTCGACGGGTGCGAGCCCTCACGGGGTCTGTTCGCACCGACGATCCGGCACCATGAGGGGGTCTTCCATCTCGTCTGCACACTGATGGACGGCCCCGGCCATTTCGTCGTCACGGCGACCGACCCGGCGGGGCCGTGGTCACAGCCGATCTGGCTGGACGGCGAGGGCTTCGACCCGTCGCTGTTCTTCGACGACGGTCCGGACGACGGCGATGGCGACGGGGGCGGCGGCAGCCGGGCCTGGTTCACCGCCGCCCGCGTGCTGGACGAGGCCGGCGGCCGCACCGCGATCTGGATGCGCGAATACCTTCCCCACGAACGACTGCTCACGGGACCGGAGCACGTCCTGTGGTCGGGAAGCCACCCGGGCGCCCGATGGTCGGAAGCCCCGCACCTCTACAAGATCGACGGCAGTTATCTTCTGCTCACCGCCGAGGGCGGCACCGATGTGGACCACAGCGTGGTGGCCGCCCGCGCCGACCGCGTGACCGGCCCCTACGAGGGCGCCCCCGGCAACCCGGTGCTCCCACCCGCCAAGGGGCCGGTCACCTGCACCGGGCACGCCGACCTCGTCCAAACCCCGTACGGCGACTGGCGGGCCTTCCTTCTGGGCGTCCGCCCGGGCTCCGCCCTCGGCCGCGAGACCTTCCTCAGCCGGATCACCTGGGACGACGGCTGGCCGGTCTTCTCTCCCGTCGACCACACCGACCTCCGCCGGCCCCTCCACGACGACTTCGCCACCCTCGCCGCCGACTGGAGCACCCTGCGCACCCCACCCGCGCGGTTCTGGACCACCGGCGACGGACTCCGCCTCCAGCTCCGCCCCGAACACCTCGGCGAACGCACCGTCCCGTCCCTCCTGGCCCGCCCCCAGGAACAGCCCGACTGCGACGTCTCCACCGAACTGCACTTCGTCCCCGCCGCACCGGACGAAGAGGCAGGCCTCGCCGTAGTCCTCGACGACGACACCCATCTCCTCTTCCTTCGCACCACGGAGGGACTCAGCCTCCGCCACGGGCCCGAGATCCTGGCCGGCGTTCCCGTCCCGCCGGGCCCCGTTCGCCTGGGGGTCCGCATCCGCGGCTTCAGCCACACCTTCGCCCACGCGGCTCCGAACGGCGCCTGGGAGGATCTGGCCACCATCGAAGCCACCTTCCTCACCCCGCTGTTCACCAGTGTCCAGCTGGGCCTCTACGCCACCTCCAACGGCCGCCCCTCCACCAGCCAAGCCCACTTCACGTGGTTCGACATCACGTACCCGAGCCGGCAGGAACCGCCAGGCAGGCCCTGACGTCACTGACGCCGCGACCAGGTGGCGGTCCGCGTCCGCCACCTGCCGCCTCGCACCTCACCTCCCGCCCAGTCGACCCCCATTGACCTCGGTGTACCTGGCCGCGATGCACGCCGCCGGAGCGGATCGATCGCCTGGAGCAGCTGCGCGCGGTGCGCGGGACAGCCTTGTCGGCACCGCCCGACGGAGGTATTGACACGTCAATTGTGAGCGTTAACACTCATGCGCAGCAGGCAGCCGCAGCACCGACCTCGCAACCGCCGGTCGAAGCCCAACAGCCCTTGTGCGCGGCGCCCTTATCTCTCACAGACCACGGAGTTCGCCATGCCGGTTCCCCCCTTAAGCCGCCGCGCCGTGATCAAGGCGACCGGCGTCGCGGCCGTGGCCGCGGCTGTCGGCCCCGTACTGAACACCGTCTCCGCCACGGCGCAGACGCCCCCGGTCAGGTCCGACGTCGGAGTGTCGACGTTCCCGTTCGACCTGGGTCAGGTCCAGCTCACCAGCAGCCGCTGGCTCGACAATCAGAACCGCACCCTGGCCTATCTCCGCTTCATCGACGTCGACCGCCTGCTGTACAACTTCCGCGCCAACCACCGGCTCTCCACCAACGCCGCGGCCCCGACCGGAGGATGGGACGACCCGGCGTTCCCCTTCCGCACCCACGTGCAGGGCCACTTCCTCACGGCATGGGCCCAGGCCTACGCCGCGGTCGGGGACACCACCTGCCGCGACAAGGCCGACCGCATGGTGGCCGAACTCGCCAAGTGCCAAGCCAACAACTCCACCGCGGGCTTCTCCGCCGGCTACCTGTCGGGCTTCCCCGAGGCCGACTTCACCAGCCTCGAAGCAGGCACGCTGAACAACGGCAACGTCCCGTACTACTGCGTCCACAAGACCATGGCCGGTCTGCTCGACGTGTGGCGCCTCATCGGCAACACGCAGGCCCGCGACGTGCTCCTCGCGCTCGCCGGCTGGGTCGACCGGCGCACCGCCGCGCTCAGCCAGAGCAAGATGCAGTCGTTGATGGGCGTCGAGTTCGGCGGCATGAACGAGGTGCTGGCCGACCTCCACCAACAGACCGGCGACGCACGCTGGCTGGCCACCGCCCAGCGGTTCGACCATGCCGCGGTCTTCGACCCCCTCGCCGCGAACCTGGACCAACTGAACGGTCTGCACGCCAACACGCAGGTGCCCAAGTGGATCGGAGCCGTCCGCGAGTACAAGGCCACCGGGACGACCCGCTACCGCGACATCGCCGCCAACGCGTGGAGGATCTGCACCACCTCGCACACGTATGCCATCGGCGGCAACAGCCAGGCGGAACACTTCCGGGCCCCGAACGCCATCTCCGGCTTCCTCGCCCCCGACACCTGCGAGCTCTGCAACTCCTACAACATGCTCAAGCTGACCCGGGAACTGTGGCAGCTGGACCCCGGCCGGGCGTCGTACTTCGACTTCTACGAGAAGGTGCTGCTCAACCACGTCATCGGCGCCCAGAACCCGGCCGACCCGCACGGGCACATCACCTACTTCACCCCCCTCAACCCGGGCGGCCGCCGCGGCAAGGGCCCGGCCTGGGGCGGCGGCACCTGGAGCACCGACTACGGCACGTTCTGGTGCTGCCAGGGAACGGGCATCGAGTCCAACACGAAGCTGATGGACTCCATCTACTTCCACGACGGCAGCACCACCCTCACCGTGAACCTGTTCCTCCCCTCCGTCCTGGACTGGACCCAGCGAGGCATCACCGTCACCCAGACCACCTCCTACCCGGCCGACGACACCACGACGCTCAAGGTCACCGGCGGCGTCGGCGGGACCTGGTCGATGCGCGTCCGCATCCCCGGATGGACTTCGGGCGCCACCGTCAGCGTCAACGGCGTCGCCCAGACCGTCACGGCCAGTCCGGGCACCTACGCCACCCTCACCCGGTCCTGGGCCTCCGGCGACACCGTCACCGTGAAGCTCCCCATGCGCGTGGCCCTCCAGGCCGCCAACGACAACCCCGCTGTCGCGGCGATCACCTACGGCCCCGCCGTCCTCGCCGGCAACTACGGGAGCACCACACTGTCCTCCCTCCCGGCCCTGGCCCCCTCCTCGATCACCCGGACCAGCAGCACCTCCCTCGCCTTCACGGCCACCGCCAACGGAACGAAGGTCGACCTCGCCCCGTTCCACGACGCCCAGGGCTTCAACTACACCGTCTACTGGCGGACCGACACCGCCGGCTTCCGTCTCGTCAACGCGGCCAGCGGACTCGTCCTCGGCATCCGGGACATGTCGACCGCCGACGGGGGCCTCGCTCTGCAGTGGACCGACACCGGCACCACCGACCACAACTGGGTCCTCATCGTCGACGGCGCCGCACTGCGCCTGCGCAACGTCAACAGCGGCAAGGTCCTCGGCGTGCAGGGCATGTCCACCGCCGACAACGCCCCGATCCTCCAGTGGGCCGACACCGGCACGGCCGACCACCGGTGGACCGTCGTGGACGCCGGCAACGGCTACCACAAGGTTCGGAACGTCCACACCGGCAAGCTGCTCGGCATCGAAGGCGGCTCCACCGCCAACGGCGCCGCAGCCGTACAGGTGCCCGACACCGGCGCCCCCGCCGGCCAGTGGCAGTTCGTCCCCGACGGCGCCAGGCGCATCCAGAACGTCGCCAGCGGGCGGGTCCTCGGTGTGCGGGACATGTCCACCGCCGACGGCGGCCTCGCCATCCAGTGGGACGACAACGGCACCGCCGACCATCTCTGGACGGCCGTAGTCGACACCGGCGGCCACCTGCGCCTGCGCAACTCCCACAGCGGCAAGGTCCTCGCCGTGGAGAACGGCGACACCGCCAACGGCGCCCGGATCGTCCAGTGGGCGGACAACGGCACCGCCGACCACCGGTGGCGCCTGCGCCACGGCGGCGGCGACACCTTCAGGATCCAGTGCGCCAACAGCAGCCGCGTCCTCGGCGTCTCCGGCGCCTCCACCGCCCAGGGAGCACATACCGTTCTCTGGGACGACAACGGCGCCAACGACCACCTGTGGCGATTCATCTGACCCGGCGCCGAGTCTCCCGATCGCCACGGGCCGATCGCGGCGACGGGAAATCGAGTGGGAGGCGCTCCCGTCAGATCGGGCCGGCCCTGCCGGAAGCGCCCGCTGATCAGGCCGACGCGGGCAGATCGGGAGCGGACTCGCGCACGGTCAGGCGGGTCGGGAGGATCAGCGGGGTGGGGCGGTATCCTTCGATGGCACTGACCAGCATCCTGGCCATCTCCTGGCCCAGCGCCCGCACCGGCTGATGGACCGTGGTCAGCGGCGGGCTGGTGTGCCGGGCGCTCGCCAGGTCGTTGAAGCCGATCACCGCGACATCCTCGGGCACCCGGAGGCCCCGTTCCCGCAAGGTGCGCAGAGCGCCGATGGCCATCGCGTCGGAGGCCGCGAACACCGCGTCGGGATCGGAGTGCGCCCGGAGCAGTCGCTCCATCGCCTCCGCGCCGCCGTCCTCGGTGAACTGCCCGGGCTCGACCCCGAGAAGCGGCAGGCCGGACAAGGTCAGCCCCTCGGTGAACCCCTGCTCCCGCGTGACTGCGGCCCTGGCGTCCATCTGTCCGGTGATCATGACGGGCCGTCGGCGGCCCGTGCGCGCGAAGTGCTCGGCGGCCAGGCGGGCACCGCCCCGGTTGTCGGCGTCCACGTACCACGTGGGCTCGCCGGTGAGCGGGAGTCCGCCGAAGACGACGGGGAGATCGACCTCCTCTCCCAGGCGTCCCAGCGGATCGTCGCCGCGCAGCGCCATCAGCATGACGCCGTCGGCCCGGCGGGAGCGCAGCAACCGCTCGAACCTCTCCCGGCCGCGCGGGGTGTTGGCCAGCAGCAGGATCAGTTCCAGTTCGGTCTGCTCCAGCGCCGCGCTGACGCCGACGATGACCTCCGCGAAGAACGGGTCCGCGAACAGCCCCGGCTCGTCGCTGGAGACCGCCAGCACCACCGCTCCGACCCGGCGGGTCGCCAGGGCCTGCGCGGACGGATTGGGCACGAAATCCAGCTCGCGCACCGCCCGTTGGACCGCCTCCCGCTTGGCGCGGCTGACATGCGGGGCGTTGTTGATCACCCGGGAGGCCGCCGTGCGCGACACGCCGGCTCGTGCGGCCACCTCGTCGAGGGTCGGCATGCGCTTGGGTGACGGCTCCATGGAAGAACTGCTCCTCGACGACCCCAATCATCCCATCAGCGCGATCCGACCCCACACCAAAACTGGAAGCGCTTCCACTTCCCCACCCCCACCCCCACCCCCACCGGAGGAAGAACCATGCGCAAGTCCGTCCGAGCCGCATCCGTCCTGCTGGCCGGTGCCCTCGCCACCGGTCTCGCCCTGATCAGTGCCGGCCCGGCGTACGCCGCGGACCCGACCACCATGACCAGCGGCTTCTACGCCGACCCCGACAACTCCGCCCTGCGGTGGACCAACGCGAACCCCGGCGACGGGCGGGCGGCGGCGATCCGGACGTCCATCGCCAACACCCCGGCAGCCCGCTGGTTCGGGAACTGGAGCGGCGATATCGGCACGGCAACCGGCGCCTACGTCGGCCGCGCGGACTCCTACGACAAGCTGCCGATCCTGGTCGCGTACAACATCCCCCACCGGGACATCTGCGCCGGTCACTCCGGCGGCGGCGCGGGGAGCCGGGCCGCGTACGACGCCTGGATCGCCGCCTTCGCCAGTGGCATCGGCAACCGCCCTGCCGTGGTCGTCCTGGAACCCGACGCGCTCGGCCACGAGAGCTGCATGACGGCTGCTCAGATCGCGGAGCGCAACGCCATGCTGAAGAACGCGATCGACCAGTTCAAGGCCAAGGCACCCAACACCTGGGTCTACCTCGACGCCGGGAACCCCGGCTGGGTCGACGCCTCGACCATGGCGCGCCAGCTCGCCGCCGCCGGTGTCGGCGGGGCACGCGGCTTCGTGCTGAACGTCTCCAACTACTTCACCACCGACCAGAACACCTCCTACGGCAACGCGGTCAACTCCGCCCTGGGCTCCTACGGCTACACCAAGCCGTTCGTCGTCGACACCAGCCGCAACGGCAACGGTTCCAACGGCCAGTGGTGCAACCCCGCAGGCCGCCGGATCGGCACTCCCAGCCAGCGCGGCGGCGGTGCCGAGATGCTGCTGTGGATCAAGGTCCCCGGCGAGTCCGACGGCAACTGCGGCGTCGGGGCCGACTCCTCGGCCGGACAGTTCCTGCCGGAGGTCGCCTACAAGATGATCTACGGCTACTGACCCCCCTTCCCTCGCCGAAGGGCGAACCCCTACCGAAGGAACCCCGTGCGCATCCCGCTGCACCGATTAGCCCTGGCAGCGAGCGCACTCACACTGCTCCTCGGCGCCGCCGCCCCGGCCTCTGCCGAGGCGAGCTCCGCGCCGGACTCCCACACGCTTGCGACGAACACCCGCTTCCACGTCGATCCCGACAGCGACGCAGCCCACCAGGCCGTCACCGACTTCCTTCACCGGGACTTCGAGGGCGCCAAGTCCATGGCGAAGCCAGCTAGTTGGCCAGAGGCTGCCTGGTTCACCGCCGGCACCCCGGAGCAGGTCGAATCCCGCGTACGCGACCTGGTGCGCCGCGCCGAGCGAACCCGGACGGTTCCCGTCCTGGTGGCCTACAACATCCCGCTGCGCGACTGCTCCCAGTATTCCTCCGGCGGTGCGCAGTCGGACGCCGAGTACCAGGCCTGGATCAGCGCCTTCGCCCGGGGGCTCGGCCGCAGCAAGGCCGTCGTCATCCTCGAACCGGACGGGCTGGCCAACCTCTCCTCCGACTGCGGTCCCGGCAGCGACCCCACCGGCGCGATCACCACAGGACGCTTCGCCGACCTCAACCACGCGATCGACGCCCTGGGGCAGCAGCCGAACAGCGTCGTCTACCTGGACGCCGGCAACAGCCACTGGCGCAGCGTCGGCGACATCGCACAACGCCTCCTCCAGGCCGGCGTCACCCGCACCCAGGGCTTCTCGCTGAACGTCTCCAACTATCTGGCCACCGGCCTGTCCACCCACTACGGCACCTGGGTCTCCCAGTGCCTGTGGTTCGCCACCAAAGGCCCGGACTGGGCCAGGGGGCACGCCGACTGGTGCGCGAGCCAGTACTACTCACCCGCAGCACCGAACGACGGGCAGCCGGGAAACTCCGTGAACGTGGACGATCCGTCCACGTGGCACTGGACCGACCGCTGGTTCCAGCAGAACGTCGGTACCCCGCCCGCGGGCAAGTACAGCGGCGACCCGCAAACCTGGTGCAACGCCCCGGGTCGCGGCGTCGGCGACCGGCCGACCGCGAACACCGGCGTCCCGCTCGTGGACGCCTACCTGTGGATCAAGACCGTCGGCCAGTCCGACGGCCAGTGCAACCGCGGCATCCCGGGCGGCACCATCGACCCGGAGTACGGCATCGTCGATCCCGCGGCCGGCGTGTGGTGGCCGGAGCAGGCCAAGTCCCTCGTCCGGAACGCCAATCCCGCACTGGGGTTCAACACGGTCGTGCGCTGACCGAGGCCGCCGTGACCAGGCGGCCATTCCCGGCGATGCCGACTGAAGGAAATGCTCGTTTACAGCTTTCCGCCAGATCCCGATTGAATGGTCCTCATCGAAATACTTTCGATGAGGACCACTCAATGAAAAGGGACCACTAAGCGCCCCCGAGAGACAGATTCTCGAAATGCTTTCGAAACTCTTGACTTGTTTCGGCGGGGTTTCCAGACTGATGGCCGAGGCGGTGTGGCCCGTCCGTGTCCGGTTCCGGGCGCCGTCCTCGGATCTCTACGCGCTCATGAGCGTCCCTTTCCCATGGACGCGGGCGTCGTTCACGCGGATTCACCATGCCGCGATCCAACCCTTCCGCGATTTCTTTCTGGAGGCTCATTCATGGGCTCACAAGCCATTCCCCCACCCACCATCCGCCGGAAGACCAGCGTCCTGTGTGCGGCCCTGGTCGTCGGCGTCCTCGGTGCGGCCGCCGCGCTGGTGGCGCCGACGTCACACGCCGCCGAGAGCACGCTCGGCAGCGCGGCGACGCAGAGCGGCCGGTACTTCGGTACCGCCATCGCCTCGGGCAGGCTGGGCGACTCGGCGTACACGACGATCGCCGGCCGCGAGTTCAACTCGGTGACGCCCGAGAACGAGATGAAGATCGACGCCACCGAACCCCAGCGTGGCCAGTTCAACTTCGCCGCGGGTGACCGCGTCTACAACTGGGCGGTGCAGAACGGCAAGCAGGTGCGCGGCCACACCCTGGCCTGGCACTCCCAGCAGCCCGGCTGGATGCAGAGCCTCAGCGGCAGCACGCTGCGCCAGGCGATGACCAACCACATCAACGGCGTGATGGCCCACTACAAGGGCAAGATCGGCCAGTGGGACGTCGTGAACGAGGCCTTCGAGGACGGCACTTCAGGAGCCCGGCGCGACTCCAACCTGCAGCGCACCGGCAACGACTGGATCGAAGTCGCCTTCCGCACCGCGCGCGCCGCCGACCCGGCCGCCAAGCTCTGCTACAACGACTACAACGTCGAGAACTGGACCTGGGCCAAAACCCAGGCCATGTACGCCATGGTCCGGGACTTCAAGCAGCGCGGCGTGCCGATCGACTGCGTCGGCTTCCAGTCGCACTTCAACAGCGACAGCCCCTACAACAGCAACTTCCGCACCACCCTGCAGAGTTTTGCAGCCCTCGGCGTCGACGTGGCCGTCACCGAACTCGACATCCAGGGTGCCTCGGCCACGACCTACGCCAACGTGACCAACGACTGCCTGGCCGTCCCGCGCTGCCTCGGCATCACCGTCTGGGGGGTGCGCGACACCGACTCCTGGCGACCGGAGCACTCGCCGCTGCTGTTCAACGGTGACGGCAGCAAGAAGGCCGCCTACTCCTCCGTCCTCAACGCGCTCAACGCCGGATCCTCTACTCCCACTCCGACCCCTTCGCCCGGTTCTGGACAGATCAAGGGCGTCGGGTCGGGCCGCTGCCTGGACGTGCCCGGTGCCAGCACCACCGACGGCACCCAGGTCAACCTGTGGGACTGCAACAACCGCACCAACCAGCAGTGGTCGCACACCGCCGCAGGCGAGCTCAGGGTCTACGGCAACAAGTGCCTGGACGCCGCCGGCACCGGCAACGGCACCAAAGTCCAGATCTACAGCTGCTGGGGTGGCGACAACCAGAAATGGCGCCTCAACTCCGACGGATCCATCGTCGGAGTCCAGTCCGGCCTCTGCCTCGACGCCGCCGGCAACAACACCGCCAACGGCACCCTGATCCAGCTCTACTCCTGCTCGAACGGCAGCAACCAGCGCTGGACCCGTACCTGACGACCTGCCATGGAGTGGAGCCGGGACGATCCTGGCTCCACTCCGTCGTCCATCGCCGGGTGGGCGTGACGTGACGATCGTTCAGGAGCAGAGTGCTCCGTTGAGCGTGTAGCGCGCCGGCACGGCGTTGGTGCCCGAGTACGTCGCCTGGAAGCCGAAGCTCACGCTGCCGCCGGGTGCCAGTGTTCCGTTCCATCCGGTGTCCCGGGCGGTGACCGTGCTGCCCGGCTGGCTCACCGTGGCGTTCCAGCCGTTGGTGATCCGCTGGTCACCTGCGAAGCTCCAGCCGATGGTCCACCCGGATACCGCCGAGGTTCCGGTGTTCTTCACCGTCACCGTCGCCGTGAAGCCGTTGCCCCAAGCGTTGTCGATCCGGTACGCCACCGCGCAGGAGGCCGCCGAAGCGTCGTCGTCCGCCTCCGTCGCCGTGAACGTCGCCGACTGCACGCCAGGACCACCGACCGCGAGCGTCGCGCTGCCCGACGACGCGTCGGGGTCCTGCGCGGCGAGGACCGAAACCTGCTGCGGCGTCGCCCAGTACGAGCCGACGTCGTCCACGTAGCACGCCGCCGGTGCGCAGCCCGCGAGCTTCTCCTTGGCCACCGGGTCCTCCAGCCCCGCGTTCGGTCCGCCCGCGAAGGATCCGGCCGGCGGGTGCGGCAGCGAGGCGTCGTTCTGGTGTGCCCAGAACCGGTGGTGCTGGTTCGCGGGGTAACGATCGCCGTAGCCGGTGACGTAGGAGAGGTCGAGTGCGTTCCGGCCGAGCAGGTAGTCCAGGGACTCCAACGCTCCTGCCCGGTACCGTTGTTGACCGGTGAGCTCGTATGCGACGGCCAGCACGATCGCGTTGTTGGTGACGGAGCTGTTGGAGCCCCACACGTACCCGGTGGCGGGGAGCGACACCGCGTAGCCCTGTCCGGCCATGGTGGACAGGTGGCCATCGGCGGCCGTGGTCAGCAGGCCGCGGAGCCGGGCCACGTCGTCGGCGGGCAGGGCCACGCCGGGGACGGTGGCGAGGGTGATCCGGCCGGGCGTCGCGGTGCCGCCCCACCAGAATCCGTCGACGGACTTGGTGTGGTGCGCAGAGGAGGCGACGGCGTCCCGGTACTGCGACTCGCCGGTGGTGGCCAGGAGTTCCACCGCCGCCCAGTAGAACTCGTCGGAGACGTCGGCGTCCTCGTACGCACGGCCGCCGGCGTTGTCGGTCGCGAGAGCAAGCACGTTCGGGTTGACCTTGGCAGCCGTCCAGGCGCGGCGGGCCGCGTCCAGGCAGCGCGCGGCGAACGCGGCGTCGTACGGCTCGCGTACACCCGGGCACACTGCGCGGCCGAGGCCGCCAGGTTCAGCGTCGCGGCGGTCGACGGCTTGTGCAACTCACGCTGTTCGGCATCGAGTTCGGGCCGGGTCGGCAGGGCAGTCCACTTGGCGTCGTGTATCTTGTGGAAGGCCATCCCGGCCATCGGCTTCTCGGCCGGGACCTGCATCCGCAGCAAGAACTCCAGCTCCCAGCGGGCCTCGTCCAGCACGTCCGGCGTCCCGTTGCCGCGCTCCGGCACCCGCAGCGTCGCGTCGCCGAGCGCCGCTTCGCTGCCCGAACGGCGGGCCCGCTCGAAGGAGTTGACCATCTCCCAGACGGAGATGCCGCCGTTGACCACGTACTTGCCTTGGTCGCCCGCGTCGTACCAGCCACCGCGCACGTCCAGTTGGTAGTTAGTCGCACACCCCGGCCTGGCAGGGGACGCCGGTGTCGCCCTTGTTCGGGGCGACGCCCAGGTGCCCGGCGGGGCGGGCGTAGGCGCTGCCGCCCGCCAGAGTCGCGTCGATCGCAATACCGCTGCGCTGCTGGTAGAAGAACGACATGCTGTCGGCGCGCAGTCCGTCGTACAGCGATGCGGAGATGTCGAAGGGGTGGCTGCTCTGGCCGTCGACGACCAGGGTGAAGCCGGTGCCGGTGCCGGTGTACGCGCCGAAGTCCACCAGGTGCGTGGACTGGCCGGACGCCTGGTCGGACCCGCGCACCGTGGTGGCACCCGAGGCGGAGGCGTCGCGCAGTTGCCAGGCGAGCGGGGCGGTCGCGGAGCCGGCCACGGTGGCCCGCTTGGGGCCGTCGGGCAGGTAGCCGAGCTGGTTGACCCGTACAGGTGTGCCGGCAGCGGCTGCCGCGGTGGCGGCAGCCGCGACCGGAACGGTCAGGGCGGTCGTGGACAGGCCGCCGACGGCCAGCGCGAGGCCGGCGCCTGACGGACACGTCAAGTCACGGTCCGGAACCGGTAGTTGACCGCCCCCTTGATCCGAGAACAGGTCGCCACCTCCCGAGCCGGTGCGCGACTTCAGACGCCCGGGGCGTGAGGAGCGTTGCCGTAAGAGGCGTCCGGTCCGTGCTTACGGGTGAAGTGCCGCTCCAGCAGGTGCTTCGGCGGTTCGGAGGCTTCCCCGAGGCGGGACCCCAGTGCCAGCGTGTGCAGCGCCATCTCCGCCACGGCCTCGCAGACGATGGCGTTCTCCAGCGCCGCCTTCGCGGTGGCGCCCCAGGTGAAGGGTCCGTGTCGTGAGACGAGCGCTCCGGGGACCTCGTCGGCCCGCCGGGGGTCGCCGTCGAGCCGGGCGACGATCACCTGTCCGGTGTTGTACTCGTAGTCCCGCGCGCACTGCTCGGCGGTGAGGTCCTCCGTCACGGGGACCGGCCCGTTGAAGGTGTCGGCGTGCGTCGTGCCGAGTACGGGGATCGGGCGGCGCGCCTGGGCGAAGGCGACGGCGTGCGTCGAGTGCGTGTGGGTGACGCCGCCGATGGAGGGGAAGGCCCGGTAGAGGCACCGATGGGTTTCGGTGTCGGTGGACGGCCTGAGGTGTCCCTCGACGACCCGCCCGTCCTCCAGTGCCACCACCACCAGGTCCTCCTCTGCGAGGTCGGCGTAGGAGACCCCGGACGGCTTGA